>JAAESG010000166.1 GCA_024229615.1 Gammaproteobacteria bacterium
ATCGATACCCAGCATGTACATCACCAAAATGCCGAAAAGCATGACAAGGGGAATGAATGATCCGACAATCAAACCGGTTCTAAACCCCAGCAGCAGCATGACCACCACCAGGACGATGGCCACACTTTCGATCACATTAATCATCATGCCGCTGACGGATTTTTTAACAAGTTCGGGCTGGTAGGTGGCAAAATCGAGCTTGTAGCCCCAGGGCAGGGACTGCTCCATCTCCTTGACGTTTTTCGTCAACCGTCTGCCAAACTCTACGGCATCGACACCCCTGATGAGAAAGACACTTAAAACAATGGCCTGATGGCCATTATAGTAGGCCGGATTGTCGATCGGCTCCACGTATGCCTTCCTGATGGTGGCGATGTCGCGCAGCGGAATCGTGGCCTGGGTTCCGGAAACCGGGATCAGAACGTCTCCGATCTCCTCTATGGACTTGAACCTGCCCAGAGTCTCTATGACAAATTCCACATCGTTGACGCCCATCTTGCCGCCGGGCAGGAGAATGTTTTGCTCCCGCAGACTTTTGCCGATGTCGGCGGTCTTGATTCCCAGTTGCGTAATCTTGGCGTTTTGCACTTCGATATAGATGCGCTCATCCTGCACGCCGGTCATATCGACCTTCATGATACCCGCCATCAGGTTGAGGTGCTCTCTGATTTGACGGGCTGTTTCATGCATTTCGGCCATAGAAAATCCATCGCTCCAAAGCGCGATGGTGGCCACCGACGTATCGCCGAAGGTATCGTCGACCATGGGTCCGATGGTGCCCTCCGGCAGCTCGGGTTTAACATCGTTCAT
>JAAESG010000167.1 GCA_024229615.1 Gammaproteobacteria bacterium
ATCCGTAGGTTCATGACGGCGCATGACGCAAGCTATTGATTCCCCAGCGGTTTAAAAAACTCCCGCTTAACCTATGGGTGAAGCTAAGATTTTTAATTCCACTGAGAAACCAATATCTTACGCCCTACATCCGCCCTGAACCTACGGATTCAGGTAAGTGCCATTCGCGACTGTATACTTATTTCAACTGACGCCTTGCACAAAAGTTGTGGCCGGGGTGAAAGGAGCATTCTGCCCATGTATCATGCATGTAAAACTAGATTTGTTCGACGATTACGGCGATACCCTGGCCGACGCCAACGCCCATGGTGCACAACGCATAGCGCCCACTGCCCCGGTGCAACTGGTTAGTCGCCGTGGTGATCAAGCGTGCGCCACTCGCACCCAGTGGATGACCCAGTGCGATAGCGCCGCCGTTGGGGTTCACGCGGGGATCGTCATCCGCTACGCCGAGATCGCCTAACACGGCAAGGCCCTGTGCGGTGCATGCTTCGTTCAATTCGATGACATCCATCTGCTCGAGTTTCAAACCACTCAATTCGAGTACCTTGCGCGTCGCCGATGCGGGTCCAACGCCCATGATGCGTGGTGCTACTCCGCTACTCGCCATTACGAGCACGCGAGCACGTGGATTCAGGCCGTATCGTTTTGCTGCCGTTTCGTCGGCCAGCAACAGTGCGCATGCCCCGTCGTTAATCCTGGGGGCGTTGCATGCGGTCACGCTACCGTCTGCACGTACGATGGGATGCAGCTTTGCCAGCGCCTCGATTGTCTTCGCCCGCCTGGTTGGCACAGCCGTAGATCACATCGTCCACGGCTTCCCAGTCCATTTCAGGATTGCGCGCGATCAATGCGCATATCGGAATCGCGCCAAGATCGTCTGTACGCACTGAAGATAGTGAGTCGCCGAAGCGACCGAAGGGTGTGCGTATGGCGTCACAGATAAAGGCCTGGTTCATGATTGTTTTCCTGGTGATAAGTCAAACAAACTGGTCGCTTCGAGATCGAGTACCTCGACCTCGTGCTGATTAAACAATTGCCAGCGCCAATGCAGGATACCCAATTGCGGTGATTTCGACGATCGTCGTGCATCTATGACAGAGGCTTGCAGTGATAGGCGGTCGCCCGGACGTACCGGTGCCGGCCACTTGACGTAGTTCAGCCCGGGCGATGCGAAGGATTCAGAACTAGTGAGGGTGCTATCCACGATCAGGCGCATGGCGATACTGCAGATGTGCCAGCCACTGGCGATGAGTCCGTCGAATCGGCCCTGTTGCGATGCTTGCGGATCGATGTGAAACCACTGTGGATCAAACCTGGCGGCGAATTCCACGACTTCGGCTTGCGTGACTTCATAAGGGCCGGCGGAAATGACTTGCCTGGCATAAAAATCCGTAAATTTCATTCATCGGCCTCTTGCCAGGCTTGCTGACGCAACCAGGGACTGATGCGATAACGCTCACCACGATACCAGTTGTCCAGTTGATCGAGTAAATTAATGATCGTATTGACATTCCAGCTCGCCAGCCACTCAAACGGTCCCGCAGGATAGTGAACGCCCAGTTTCATTGCTGCGTCAGCCGCTTCCTCGCTGCAGACACCCTGATTCACTGCGTCCGCGGCCTCGTTGATTAGCATCGCGAGGGTGCGTGCGACTACGAGTCCAGGCGTATCGGCGATCTGTTGTGGTCGGAAACCACAAACTGCGAGCCATTGCGACGCCTCGAAAATCCATTGCTCACTGGCGGCAGCTGCATGGCTCCAGGCCAGCTCACCGCCACTATCGTCTGCTAGCGACAAGTCGAATACCGCGACCTCGCGCCCCAGTCGGCCCGCTGGGCGTCCATCGGTCTGGCTCAATCGGGCGTCTCCCACCTGCAACCCACACCAGTCGCTACTCTCGATACGTTTGAATTTGGCACTGTATCGGTCGAGTAATTTTACGAAGCGCTCGGCTGCGCGACCCCGACCGTGAACGCACAGGCGCTCCGTGGAGGGCAGGGTGTCAGCGACCGGTGTTGCTGTCTCGGTTTCAGGATTTGGCGCCTCGTAGTCATAAAATCCACGGCCACTCTTGCGCCCCAGCAAACCGCCATCGACCAGTTCTTGCTGCACTGGTGACGGTGTGAAACGCTTGTCGTAGTAGTTTGCGGCATAGACCGAACGCGTGACCGCCAGGTTGGTGTCGTGTCCAATCAGGTCCATTAATTCGCAGGGGCCCATACGAAACCCGGCCGCACGCAGGCAGGCATCCAGTCGAGCCGGTGTCGAGGCCTGCTCCTGTAACAGGGCGAGCGTTTCGGCGTAAAAAGGTCGAGCAATACGGTTGACGATGAAACCAGGCGTGGAGCGGGCGTGTACCGGCACCTTGCCCCATGATTCAGCGAGCCTGAAGATGGATTCGGCCACCGCAGGGGAGGTTTGTAGCCCGCTTACGACCTCGACCAGTTGCATCAGTGCGACCGGGTTGAAAAAGTGCATGCCGACGAGTCGCTCGGGCTGCTGCAGGCCGTTGGCAATCGCGCTTACCGAGATCGACGAAGTGTTGGTCGCGAACACACATTCCCCGCTGACTATAGCTTCCAGCTGTCGAAAGAGATCGCGTTTGATGTCGATCTCCTCGATGATAGCTTCGACTATAAGAGCGACACTGGTGGCTCGATCCAGGCTATCTATCGTTTCGATTCGGGACAGGGTCTGTGCGGCCGATTCATTACTGAATTTACCCTTCGCCACCAGTTTGGCGAATGTGCCAACCAGCTTTTCCCTGGCAGCCTCGGCCGCACCCGATTGAACATCGAAAAGTAACACCGGATGACCGGCCTGTGCCGCAATCTGTGCGATGCCGCTACCCATGATGCCCGCACCGACAACCAGGACGGTGCTTTGTTCGAGCTTTGCGGTCATTCCGGAATCCAGTCTGGCTGACGTTTGTCGAGAAATGCGGCGATGCCTTCGCGTGCTTCGTCGGTACCCCGCACGCGACTGATAGTTTGTGCGCTTAGCTCGCGGACATCCTCGGTCACCGGACCGACTTCGAGTTGCGCAAACAGGGCCTTGATTTCGGCTTGCGCCCTGGGGCCACCGACAAGCAATTCCTGCGTGGTGGCATCGATTGCGCTATCGAATTCATCGAGCACACAAACCTGGTGTACCAGGCCAATCGCGAGAGCTTCGGCTGCGCGGATACGGGCCATTGTCAGTGCAAGTCGGCGAGCGTGTCGTTTACCGACGGCGTTGGTGAGATAAGGTCCAATGACCGCTGGCAAAATGCCGAATTTGGCTTCGCTGACTGCGAAACTGGCATTGTCGGCAGCGATGGCGATATCGCAAGCGCAGGCGAGGCCAACACCACCGCCGAGAGCCGCACCCTGAACCCGCGCCAGCGTTGGTTTGGGGCAGGCGTCAATCTTGCCCAGCATCTCGGCGAAACGCCGTGCATCGGCCAGGTTCCAGTCGTGTGATTCATTGCTGGCGCGTTGCATCCATTGTAGATCCGCTCCGGCGCTAAAGTGTTTGCCGTCCCCCGCGAGAACGATGACACGCACTTGACTATCGTCGATCAATTCATCGAAGGCCATATCCAGTTGCTTGATCATGGCCTCGTCGAAGGCGTTAAAGACTTCAGGTCGTGACATCGTGATTTGCGCGACACCGGCACTGCGTTGACTGATAGCGAGAGTTGTCTGGTTGGTCATCAGAAAGCCTCCATATGCAGGCGACCCTGTCGCTTTAATTCCGTGCCAATGTGTTCCCAGGACATGCTGACCTGTTCGGCGATGTCGCATAACGCCAGTGCAACGCCTTCTGCCATATCCTTGAGGCCGCAGACATAGAAAAAGGTCCTTGAGCCCTTTAACAATTCGGCCAGGTCGACGGCACGTTCTCGCACTACGTCCTGAACGTGACGTTTGGGTTGATCCGGAACTCGTGCAAATGCGAGGTTGATGTCGATGAAATCCTTCGGCAGGTTTTGCAGTGGACCGAAGTAGGGTAACTCTTCCTTGCTACGCTCGCCAAAAAATAACATCAGTTTACCGCCTTCAAACTTGCCACTG
>JAAESG010000168.1 GCA_024229615.1 Gammaproteobacteria bacterium
ATGGATAATCCCAGCGCGCTTCCATGGGCTACCATTTCTTCCAGATCGGGCCGAAGCAAAGGTTCTCCGCCCGTCAGTACCACCATGGTATCGGTTCCTCGGGCGGCGACCTGATCCAGTAGTGCGATCACTTCGCCGGTTTTCAACTCATGTTCGGTACCCTGTTTGAGAGTTTCCGCATCCAGGTAACAATGAGCACAGGCCAGGTTACAACGTCGCGTCAGGTTAACAGCCAGCAGAAACAGATCATTTGTGTCAGGCATTTCGATGATCATCAGGATCAAGGTGAAACACACCACGGCCCTGCCACTCCTGCTTCACAGCTTCCACAGCGGTTTCATCCACTCGAACATCACCGTTGCGCTGCGCCCAGCCTTCAATTTCCTTTATCAGCATACCTCGCACCATATCCGGTGCTCGACTGATGCGGATACGGGCATCGCTGTCCCAGGGCATGGTTTCAGCAACCGCCTCGGCACCCGATTTGAAGGTTTGCATGACCTGTATAACGAAATCCTCGTCGATTTCCTCGTGCCCGGACTGGCGTGCAATGCTCTCCGCTGCCTTGATCGTCATCTCGCG
>JAAESG010000169.1 GCA_024229615.1 Gammaproteobacteria bacterium
AATAATTGCTCCAGGTAGGAAAGCGATATTCCCTGACACTGGGAGATATCGGCCAGGGTAACCGGACCAACTCTCTGGTGTAGTGCAATATCCATCATCGCGGTCACCGCATAACGGCCCTTGGTAGATAGTCGCATATGAAAATTCCTTAATTCCTGACTAAATTAGTCAGGAATTTAATCGATGACCGGAGTAAGGTCAAGATGTATTTGAATTTCGCGGAGTTGAAATTACCTGGAATGAAATAGAACAAATTAAATTGTAATTAATTCAAATACTTACAGTTCTTTTTTAATGTTATTTATCATTAGCTTTCAAATGTTGCATCGAATGAAAGTAGTGACCCTGGTGTAAACAGTAACCTAACCATTTATATAAAAATCGGTTCATCATCCATTTTTGTTCGATCATATCAGCCACGTAGAGTGAACCCTGGCTACGCGAGTGCAGTTGCTGCACTTCAACAACTCGAGCGTCGTGATAAACCTTTAAATGCATGTCGGGTTCGAACAACGGCTTCCCTGCATCCTCAAACTGATAAGTCATGCGCAGCATGGTCGTGTATTTGCAACGCTGGGTGATCGAAAGGAACAGATCCTGGTGACCCGGTACTGAAGAAATCATTTCATCCGCGACACGAAGGTCCGGTGCAATGTTACGCAGGCGCATGTAGTTATGCTCGTACATTTCCATCAATCCCGCAAAGCTTCGCGCCTGGACGAAACGCCCTTTGCGGAGCGGTGTTAAATCAAGCAGCATTACCCTGCTCCAATCTGCGTAAAAAATAGCGTAAACGCTGGTAGCAACGTGTCGAACTGAAACGATCTGGATTCAATATCAGGGTCCTGGTTTGTTCTTTACTGGTGAGCTTAAGAATAGCAAACCAACGGCTTTGGTAAACCTTGTATTTCGCATAGAAATATGTTTGTCCGCACTGCTCTAACTCGATAGCGTGGTCGCGCTGATTCAAGTGCAATGTAATAATTTCTTGCCGAATCAAAGACCTGGATTCACAAATCAGTGACAGTAAAACAAGCGCCAGGCTCGCTGCCACCATCAGCAACGACTGCAGGTAAAAATAAATTAAGCAACTGACCAGGCCGTGACTAATGAGGACGAAAATGAACTGCGCTGATGAGGGTCTTATTTCGTAGTATTCGTGCAATCAACTTTCCCTGTTGGTTTGCCCCGACATTCCGCGCAAAAACTGTGCGAAACGTGCAAGTTCCGGATCGATTATCTCACTGCGTCCGAGCAGCAGTCCGTACAGATCCGGATCGGGCATTTCGAGTAATGATTTAAACTGCCTCTGATCTTCCGCGGAGGCTGACTTGTAATACTGTTCCAGATATCGACTCATGACAACATCCAGTTCCTTCATGCCGCGACGGCATAACCAGCGTAAACGTGATATCTCAGACACGGACAACTACATTTTGCGTTGAACCAGCAGCTTCCTGGTTTCTGCGATCGCCCTGGCCGGATTCAAACTCTTCGGGCACACCTTGGTGCAATTCATGATCGTATGGCAACGATACAGTTTGAATGGATCCTCGAGTTCATCGAGTCTCTCCCCGGCGGCTTCATCGCGACTATCTACAATCCAGCGATAAGCATTCAGCAATGCTGCCGGGCCGAGGTAACGATCGCTATTCCACCAGTAGCTCGGGCAACTGGTGGAACAACAAGCGCATAGAATGCATTCGTAGAGCCCATCCAGTTTCTCACGGTCCTCACGTGATTGCAGGCGTTCACGGTCAGGCGGGGTTGCCGAATCGGTTTTCATCCACGGTTCGACCGATGCGTACTGGGCATAGAAATTGGTCAAATCCGATACCAGGTCTTTGACCACCGGTTGATGCGGCAACGGATACACCTTGACGTCCCCCTTGATCGTCGAAATCGACTGGGTACAGGCCAGGGTATTGGTGCCATCGATATTCATCGAACAGGAACCGCAAATACCTTCGCGACAGGAACGCCGCAATGACAGCGTGGCATCCATTTCATCTTTGATCTTGAGCAGCGCGTCTAGCACCATCGGTCCACAGCTATCCATATCGACTTCATAGGTATCCGTGCACGGGTTGTCACCGCTGTCGGGGTCATAGCGGTAAATCACGAAACGCTTTATGTTGGTTGCGCCATCGGTCGCCTTGTACAGCTTGCCCTGTTTGACTACGGAATTGGCGGGTAAAGTAAATTCGGCCATCTTGCTTAATTCCTCACCATTCTAGTAGACCCGCTTTTTCGGCGGGATAACTTCGCATTCGTCACTGAGTGTGTACATATGCACCGGGCGATAATCAAAACTCACCTGGCCGTCACTGTCGACCCAGGAAAGCGTATGCTTCATCCAGTTTTCATCGTCGCGCTCGCTGTAATCTTCACGCGCATGCCCACCCCTGCTTTCGGTCCGGTTCAGAGCAGACTGAATCGTCGCCTGGGCCTGCAGCAACAAGTTTTCCAGTTCGAGGGTTTCAACCAGATCAGTATTCCAGACGAGCCCACGATCAGACAGCCCGACATCCTCGAAGCTGGTAAAAATCTTGCTCATCTTTTGCACGCCTTCCTGTAATGAGTCACCGGTACGGAATACCGCCGCGTGTTTTTGCATATCGCGTTGCATTTCATTCCTGATTTGCGCGGTGCCGGTGCTACCCGATGCATTGCGCAATTGATCGAGGTGATCCAGGATACCGTCGCAGGCATCGTCGGCAAGTCGTTTATGCGCCATCCCAGGCGTAATCACCTCGGCCGCGCGCAATGCGGCAGCGCGTCCAAAGACGACAATATCGAGTAATGAGTTGGAACCAAGGCGATTGGCTCCATGCACCGACACGCACGCGGCTTCGCCGATGGCCATCAACCCGGGAACCACCGAATCCGGATTGCCATCTCGCAGGGTTACAACTTCACCATGATAATTTGTCGGAATGCCACCCATGTTGTAATGCACGGTTGGCAATACCGGTATTGGCGCCTTGGTGACATCGACGCCGGCAAAAATTTCAGCTGATTCTGATATGCCCGGCAAACGTTCATTGATTACGTCGGGACCGAGGTGTTCGAGATGCAGATGAATGTGATCCTTGTTCGGCCCGACCCCCCTTCCTTCGTTAATCTCGAGCGTCATCGAACGACTGACTACATCGCGCGAGGCCAGATCCTTGGCATTGGGTGCGTAGCGCTCCATGAATCGCTCACCATCCGAATTGGTTAAATATCCACCTTCACCGCGCACCCCTTCGGTAATCAACACGCCGGCACCGTAGATACCGGTCGGATGAAACTGCACGAATTCCATGTCCTGCAGTGGCAAACCGGCACGCACCACCATACCGCCACCATCGCCGGTACAAGTGTGTGCAGAAGTCGCGGAAAAATAAGCACGCCCGCAACCACCGGTGGCGAGTACCACGGTATGCGCACGAAATCTGTGTATTTCGCCAGTGGCCAGATCCCAGGCTACGACTCCACGACAAACACCATCGTCCATGATCAGATCGATTGCGAAATACTCGATAAAAAATTCTGCACGGTGTTTCAGCGACTGCTGATAGAGCGTGTGCAGGATAGCGTGTCCCGTGCGATCCGCCGCGGCACAGGTGCGTTGCGCTGTACCTTCGCCAAAGTTGGTGGTCATGCCGCCAAAAGGGCGCTGGTATATCTTGCCTTCCTCGGTGCGTGAAAAAGGGACGCCGTAGTGTTCCAGTTCGATGACCGCGGGTACCGCCTCGCGACACATGTATTCGATCGCATCCTGATCGCCCAGCCAGTCCGAACCCTTGACGGTGTCATACATGTGCCATTGCCAGCTATCAGGCCCCATATTTCCGAGTGATGCGCTCATTCCGCCCTGTGCCGCAACGGTATGGCTACGGGTTGGGAAGACCTTGGTGATACAGGCGGTTGAAAGGCCAGCGGCTGCCATACCCAGGGTTGCACGTAACCCGGCGCCACCAGCGCCTACTATGACGACGTCATAGGCATGATCGATTAACTTGTATTCACCCGCCATCGCTTAAACCCCAAAAGAAATCTTCAGCACCGAGACAACCCCGATAGTGCCGAGTAACAAACACGACAGGTTCGAAATCACCAGGCTGACCGTGCGCCGCGAATGCGATGAAACATAGTCCTCGATGACGACCTGCAAACCCAATTGCGCATGATAAAAGGTAACCACGATCAGTAACACCAGCGCAACCAATACCCAGGGCCGCTGTATCCAGCTGGTAAGCGTGGCGTAGTCAACCGGTAAGGCCGCAAGACTGAAGCCAATCAACAGCACCAGTGGGATGAGTAACAGGGCCGTCATGCGCTGCCGCCAGAAGTGGGTGGTTCCCTCCTTGGCGGAACCGAGGCCTTTAACTTTTGACAGAGGTGTTCTTAGATCGCTCATGACTACCCGGCCCCCGCAACCACCCAGGTTGCAATGGTTAAGATGATCGCCAGTGCTATCGCCAGTTTCGCGGTCAGATCGACGGTTTCGAGTTCAAATCCATAACCCACGTCCCAGAACAGGTGCCTGACACCATTACAGAAATGCAGGTAAAGCGAGAATACGAAACCGAGTAGAAAGATTTGGCCGTACCAACTATCGAGATGCGGAACCAGCGCCTGGTAAGCGGCTTCTCCCTCGGCTAGGGTTGCCAGTATCCAGACCAGCAACAGGCAACCGAAAGCGAGGATCACGCCGGTAATGCGATGCGTAATCGACAGCAAGGCAGTCAGTGGCAATCGATAAATTTGCAAATGGGGAGACGTTGGAAGCTTGCTATTAGACATCGTCGGTTACCAGGTTACGAATGACAGCTCGAGTAAAATCGTCGAATCTCAATCGCCGAATTAATCAGAAATCAATACAGCGGCCGTTTTTTTCCCAGTCACCGTAGCGGGTTGGTTCCTGGCCTTTCGGCCCACCATACTCCTTGGGCTGTTGTGCTTGCCCACCTGCTCCCGCCTCACCTTCTTCAGATTCCGAGGTCTCTACTGGTGATTCCGGTTTTGACATTCAAGCTGAGACTCAATTTTGTTAACGCTGGATTTTAACACAGTAAAATAAACCAACATGCAGAAAACATAGCGCGAGAGGCTTCAGAATTGAAATTCTATGGCTAATATTGAAAATATTACTGATCTATCAACTGTGGAATCAATTCCCGGTAAGGAACATAACCGCTGAACTTGGCACCGTCACTCGTATACAGTGCCGGCGTGCCGGTAACACCGATACGATTCCCGAGTAAAAACCCATCGTCGACATATTGAGCGGATTCGCAATTTCCAGAAGACTCCAGCGTGCCCGCGCTGGTGCCCTTGGCAATATTCATCGCATTGAGTGGGTCTTCCGCACACCAGACCTTTTTTAATTCAGCGTAACCTGGACCGCGGTTGCCACCTCTCGGGTATGGAAAATAATGAACCGAGATTCCTGCTTCCTGCAGGTACTTCACTTCGCTGTGCAATTTCTCGCAGTAGGGGCAGCTGGTATCGGTAAATACGTTCAACACGGCGAGTTCTTCATTCGCAGCGGGAAATACGATCTGTTTTTGCTCGCTGTAACCGGCAAGTTCCTCAACTACCAGTTCGCGTCGGCTCATCTCGGTCATGTTGCGCGCCATCTTGAGGTCGACCATGTCCCCAATAAAAACGTAACGACCGCCTTCGATGATATAAGCAAATTTGTCGCCAAAACGAGTTTGATAGACTCCTTCAACCCCGGTTTCCCTGGCGGGTTGAACCTGGTCGGTACCCAGGCGTAGTTTCAATAAACGGGTCAGCTCTTCCCTGGAATCGTCGGCCGCCTGGGCAAATGTAATCGATAGCAGAAACACGAAACTGGCGGCCAGGACCTGGGGGATAAGTTTATTCATAGGTATATATGGAGGATTAAATTAGAAACATTAGTCCAACTATGGCCTATAAAGTTCGCTTTTGCCAGACCAGGACATGATTGTCGACCGGCATGCCGACATCATCCAGTAATTCGAGGCCGGCATTTATGGCAAGTTCGTCGAGCCACTCGAAATCACGGATGCCACTCGCCGGGTCGCGGGACTTGAGAAATTGGTCGAAGCGGGCATTGCTTTCGGCCGTATATTGGCCGCCGTAGTTAAATGGGCCGTATACGATAAAAACCCCACCCGGTTTAAGGCAATTCGCAACGCCTTTTATACAGCTGATCACCGCCGCCGCACTCATGATATGCAGGCAATTGGCCGAATAGACCAGGTCATACTGGTAGTCTGGCCATTCGTCCTCGACGTCGAGTAACAGTGAAGGGCGCAGGTTGGCAAGAGCAGATTCCTCGATCCAGGCATCGATTCCCGGCAGACTCTGCGCCAGGTCGGTACATTGCCATCGTAGCTCAGCTACCTGCGCGGCGAAAAACACCGCGTGCTGACCCGTGCCGCTACCGATCTCAAGTGCATCGCCTTTTAAGTAAGGCTTGATTACATCAAAAATGACCTGCCTGTTTTGTTCGGCGGCTTCGGCGAAAGGACGCTTCACAATTTGTTTTCCTGGTTGCGTTTACGCAATTGCTCGAGCTTTTCCGCAATCCTGATTTCAAGACCCCTGTCGACAGGATAGTAATACCGGCGCGGTTCGAGCCCCCCGGGAAAATAGGTTTCACCGGCCGCGAAGGCATCTGCTTCGTCATGAGCATAACGATAGCCGTCGGCGTAACCCAGTTCCTGCATGAATTTGGTCGGTGCGTTACGCAAATGCATCGGCACTTCGAGACTGCCTGATGCACGCGCATCTTCCATCGCCTGCTGGTATGCCCCGTAAACCGCATTGCTCTTGGCCGCACAGGCGAGATAGACGACTCCCTGGGCGATGGCCAGTTCACCTTCCGGACTACCCAGACGTTCAAAGGTCTGCCAGCCGTTCAGACACAACTCCAGCCCACGTGGATCGGCTATGCCAATATCTTCAATCGCCATGCGCACCACTCGACGCGCGATATAAACCGGATCACAACCACCATCGATCATGCGACAAAACCAGTACAGCGCCGCATCGGGATCCGAGCCACGCACCGATTTATGTAGCGCGGAAATCTGTTCGTAAAAAAGATCGCCACTCTTGTCGAAGCGTCGCGGGCCCTGTTGCGCGATCTCGGCGACCAGGGTGGCATCGATATGCCGTTGTTCGGCCAGGTCGCTGATAATTTCCAGGTAGGTCAACGCGCGACGGGCATCACCGTCCGCCGCCAGTGCCAGCATTCGACAGGCCTCGGCATCGATGCTCAGGTCGAGTTTACCGAGACCGTAATCATCGTCATTAAGCGCTCGATGAACCACCTGCTCAATGTCTTCTGCAGTAATCGGTTTTAGCACATAGGTGCGCGTGCGCGACAACAATGCGTTGTTGAGCTCAAAAGACGGGTTTTCAGTCGTCGCACCGACAAACAGGATGGTACCGTCTTCGATATAGGGTAAAAAAGCATCTTGTTGCGCCTTGTTAAAACGATGCACCTCGTCGATAAACAGGACCGTTGGACCCTGGTACTGACGAGCCTGTTCGATCGCTTCACGAATATCTTTGACGCCGGCCAGTACCGCGGAAATAGTGATGAAGCGGGCATCGGAATACTCAGCAATCAATCGGGCAATAGTGGTTTTACCCGTTCCGGGTGGCCCCCAGAATATCATCGAGTGTAGTTTGTTGGCCTCGATCGCCTGACGCAGCGGTTTACCGGCAGCGAGCAGATGAGCCTGACCGAATACCTGGTCCAGCTTGTGCGGCCGCATGCGATCGGCCAGCGGTTTGAACGCCTTCTCTTCAACAAACAGGTCATTCATGGCAGACAATTCGGAAAAAATGAATAATTAGCCGCCGACACCGTAAACGTCGACTCCTGGCGGAGGCACGAACTTGAATGTGGCAGGGTTGTGCACCACGTTTACACGCAGGTTTTCGAATACGATCTGCGTGCTTTGCCCGAACTGGTCCTGTAGTTCCATGGCACGCACCTCGCCATCATCGAGGCCGATATAGATGCTGGTGTACTCGAGGTTGGCATCAGCAGGCTTGAGTTCCACCCAGTAAAGAAACTTGCGCTGGCCTACTTCGCTGATATTGAACTGCTTTGAGACGTCAGACTGTTTCATCAGAATCATAATCGGCGTGTTGGAGATGCTTTCGCCCATCGGTTTGACCGTAACCTGGTCCAGCTCAACGTCGTAAACCCAGAGCTCGTTTCCATCGGCAATGATACGCTGTTCAAACGGATCGGTATAAATCCATGCGAACTTGCCTGGGCGTTGCAACGCCAGCGTACCGCGACTCTGCTGAATAATATTCTTGTCTTCATCGCGCAGGGTCTGTTTAAACTCCGCACTGAGGTTATCCATATTCTTTAATGCAGATTGCAGGCGTTGCTCGGCATCCTGCGCTATCGCTGGAGCGGCTATCATCGCTACGAGTAATATCAGGTATTTCATATTCAATCCGCTGGTGGTGGAGGCGCTAACACTTCTCGACTACCGTTCGTCTGCACCATCGAGACGACACCCGATGCCTCCATTTCTTCGATCATGCGCGCCGCACGGTTATAACCAATTTTGAGACGCCTTTGCACATAGGAGATAGACGCCTTACGGGTTTCGGTGACGACTGCAACCGCTTCGTCATAAAGCGGGTCCGCTTCGTCGCCGTTGGAATCACGCGGTCCTTCTCCCGGTAACACCGCCGTAGTGGTTTCTTCAAGGACATCGGCAATGTAGTTTGGTTCACCCCACTTCTTGATTTCATTGATCACCGCGTGTACTTCGTGATCATCGACAAAGGCACCGTGAACCCGCTCGGGCACGCTGGTGCCGGGAGGCAGATAAAGCATGTCGCCGTGCCCCAGCAAGGTTTCCGCACCCATCTGATCGAGAATGGTGCGTGAGTCAATTTTGGACGAGACCTGGAAGGCGATGCGGGTAGGGATATTCGACTTGATCAAGCCTGTAATAACATCGACCGAAGGCCGCTGCGTTGCCAATAGCAGGTGCAAGCCGGAAGCGCGCGCCTTCTGTGCCAGTCGCGCAATCAGCTCCTCTACTTTCTTACCGACCACCATGATCATGTCGGCAAACTCGTCGACAACGACCACGATATATGGCAAAGCTTCGAGATCATCAGGCTCGGCATCGGGATTAAGCAACAATTGCTTTTTATCGAATAACGGATCCTTGATCGGTGTACCGGCTGCGATCGCATCCCTGACCTTGCGGTTGTAGCCCGCTATGTTGCGTACCCCGAGCGATGCCATCAGGCGATAGCGTCGTTCCATTTCCGCAACACACCAGCGCAATGCGTTGGCGGCTTCCTTCATATCGGTGACAACCGGAGCAATCAGGTGCGGAATGCCTTCATAGATATTGAGTTCGAGCATTTTCGGATCGATCAGAATCATGCGCACGTCGGCCGGAGTGGCCTTGAACAGTATGCTCAGCAACATCGCGTTTATAGCGACCGATTTACCGGAGCCCGTGGTGCCTGCTACCAGCAGGTGTGGCATCTTCGCCAGATCGGCAACCACCGCTTCACCACTAATATCCTTACCCAGCGCCAGCGTCAATGGTGAGGCCGCCTGATCGAAGCTCCTCGACTGGATGATTTCGCTCAATCCGACCAGCTCCCGGTTTTCATTCGGAATTTCCAGTCCCATCACCGATTTACCCGGAATAATCTCGACCACCCGTACGCCGATCACCGATAGTGAGCGTGCCAGATCCTTGGCCAGATTTGAAATCTGACTGACCTTGACACCCGGCGCGGGCAGGATTTCAAAGCGTGTGATGACCGGGCCCGGGTGAACCGATTCGACCTGGATTTCGATTCCGAAATCGAGTAGCTTCAGTTCGAGTTGTTGCGACATTGCTTCCAGTGCCGACTTGCTGTATCCGGCGACTTTGGGTTTTGGTTTGTCGAGCAGCGCCAGCGGCGGAATCGAGCTATTGCCCTTACCGTTGGTTTTAAACAGTGGGATCTGTTTTTCTTTCTCGACGCGCACGCTGGGTTCGATCTGTTCCACCACCGGCTCGATCTTGATGGGTTTACGCTTTTCCTGCTTCTTCTGTTGAACCTGAAACACTTGCTCGCGCTCATTTCGATTACGGCTGCCTTCGACCTTGTCGCGCATCAGGTAGTAACGATCGAGCAACCTGTCAAACAAAAACAGCGTGTACTTGCCGGTATTGTCGACCAGAGCCAGCCAGGAAAGTCCGGTAAACAGTGTCAGCCCCGCCAGAAACAACGCCAGGTGCATGACGGTCGCACCGATAAACCCGAGACCATTGGAGAAATACGTGCCCGCAATCTGCCCGAGTATGCCACCCGCGTCGAGCGGCATGGTGGCTGGATCCACCGAAAAATGCAGGCTCGACAATGCACAACCGGATATCAGGGTCAGCACGAAACCGCTCCAACGAATCACCAGCATCTGATATCGGTCCTCATCGCTCAAATCACGCATTTTTACGAGGATAATGCCATTGTAGATCAACATGATCGGCAACAGGAACGCGAGGAAACCAAGCAGGTAAAACATCAGGTCCGCCATCCAGGCGCCCGCAGTACCACCGAAATTGGTTATCTCGCTATTGCTACCGCTGTGCGACCAGGACGGATCATGCACGTCATAACTGAACATCGCCACCAGGAAGTAACCGGCGAGCGCGAATGACAATAACATGCCAGCCTCACGCAGGCGTTGGTTCACCTGGCCGGCTAACATCAGTTTTCTTTCCTGTTGTTCGGAACGGGGGTTGGGTCTAGCTTGTGCCACTAAGGTAAATGCCTTGAGAAAATCCGCCTATTTTACATGATGATCCAATGCGGGAACCAGAATTAATCCCATTGAAATTAATTGCCCGATAGCCATATAGTCATTTGTATTTTTGCGCATTACTATTGGCGTCCTTTTTAGCACTGTAATTTTACCTATTTATTTTGAGAGTATTCCATGTCCGAACCCAAACATAGCCGGGTGATTATCCTCGGCTCCGGCCCAGCCGGATACGCAGCCGCTGTCTACGCCGCACGCGCCAACCTGAATCCGACCGTGATCACCGGCCTCGAAGCCGGCGGTCAGTTAATGACGACTACCGAGGTCGACAACTGGCCAGGTGACGTCGAGGGCCTGACAGGCCCGGATCTGATGCAACGCATGCAAAAACACGCTGAACGATTCGAAACCGAAATCGTATTTGACCATATTCACAGCGTATTCCTGAATGAAACCCCGAAACGTTTAATCGGTGATAGTGGCGAATACAGCTGCGACGCATTAATTATTGCGACCGGCGCCAGCGCTATGTACCTGGGTGAACCCTCCGAAGAAAAATTTCACGGCAAGGGGATTTCAGCCTGCGCCACCTGTGACGGTTTCTTTTTCCGTGGACTGAAAGTTGCGGTCATCGGCGGAGGCAATACCGCTGTCGAAGAAGCCCTGTACCTGTCCAACATTGCCGCCGAAGTCACGCTGGTGCATCGTCGTGACAAGTTGCGCTCGGAAAAAATACTGCAGGACAAACTGTTTGAGAAAGCAAAAAACGGTAATGTCAAAATCGAGTGGTTTAACAAGTTCGATGAAGCACTCGGAGACGAGTCCGGGGTTACCGGGCTGCGTATCCGCAACGTACAGGATGACAGTACCAAAGAGCTTGATCTTGCCGGGATATTCATTGCCATCGGGCACAAGCCCAATACGGACATCTTCTCCTCTCAGCTAGAGATGAAAAATGGTTATATCACCGTGCATGGAGGCGCCAACGGTAACGCGACCGCAACCAGTATCGAGGGTGTTTTCGCGGCTGGCGATGTCATGGATCACGTCTACCGCCAGGCGATAACCTCGGCCGGGTCAGGTTGTATGGCAGCACTGGACGCCGAAAAATATCTCGATGCCAAGGACCTCGAATAACATCAATTTGCAGGTCAGCGTCACCCACTCGCTGGGTGAAGTACCGGCGGCTGACTGGGATGCGCTGGGAGATAAAAGCTATCCATTTACACGCCACTGTTTTCTTCATGGGCTCGAGATACATGATTGCCTGGAACCATTCGGCTGGCACCCGGTTTACTTCCAGCTGCATCGCAGTCAACAGCTGGTTGCGGCGATTCCCTGCTACATCAAGACCAATTCCTACGGTGAGCTGGTTTTCGATCACGCCTGGGTCAATGCTTATCAGCGCAGCGGTCTCGACTATTACCCGAAGCTGGTGTCTGCCATTCCCTACACGCCGGCCACCGGCGAGCGTTTCCTGATCAATCTCGATCTGGTAGCGGAAAGCGATGAGCAGGCGGCGTTACGCAAGTTACTGTGTCGAGTCATCGAGGAATTCTGCATCGAGCAGAAATTGAGCTCCTGGCACATCCTGTTTCCCGACAAGGAAGTACTTGAGCAGCTCGAAAGTCTGGATGTAATGGCACGTAACGATGTGCAGTTTCATTGGCAAAATCAGGATTACAGCGATTTCGATGACTTCCTGTCGCATTTGAGTTCACGCAAACGTAAAAATATTATCAAAGAGCGACGTAGCGCTGCGGCGCAGAATCTCGATATCTCGATGCAAGCCGGAGATCAAATCAGCGCTGCCGAATGGCGGCGAATTCACCAATTGTACGCCGGCATATACGATCGTAAATATGGTACTGCGACGTTGACTCCCGGTTTCTTTGAGCACATGGGTGAGTACATGCCACAGCAGGTGCTCGCGACGATCAGTCGCGAACAGGATGAAATTGTAGCGGCATCGCTGTTTTTCAGCAGTGACACTCATTTATATGGACGTGTCTGGGGCTGCGATCAATACTTCCGCCATCTGCATTTTGAATGCTGTTACTACCAGGGTATCGATTATTGCATCAGGGAAAAATTACAATGCTTCGATCCCGGGGCGCAGGGAGAGCACAAACTGGCCAGGGGCTTTCTGCCTAGCCTGACCTGGTCGGGTCACTGGATCGCTGAACTACAGTTTCGTGAAGCCATCGAACAGTTTTTGCGGCAGGAACGCCGATATATCCAAAGCTATCGCAACGATTTGCTGGAACATACTCCGTACAAGGCGGCAGAATGAAACTAATTTACTTTAACTTTAATCTATAAGTATCTGAATTATTAATGATTTCCTGGTTAGATCCGACAAGAAGCCCACACTTTCCAGACACTAACTCGGTAATGGCAGAACCGGCCGGCCTGCTTGCGGCCGGCGGCAGTCTCGACGTTGAATGGTTGCTGGCCGCCTATCGACAGGGCATATTTCCGTGGTTTAATGAAAATGAACCGATTCTTTGGTGGTCCCCGGCCCCGCGTACCGTGTTATACCCGCGCCGCTTTCATCAAAGCAAAAGTCTGCAAAAACTCGCCCGCCAGGGGCGTTACCAGATCACTAAAAATGAGGATTTCAAAGCCGTTATCGAGGCTTGCGCGGAAGACCGGCTAGACCACAACGGCACCTGGATCAATTCGCGGATGATCGCTGCCTATATCGAGATGAACCGGCAAGGATTTGCACATTCCTTCGAATGCCGCAAACAGGGTCAACTGGTCGGAGGGTTATATGGCATCGCTCTCGGCAAGGTGTTTTTCGGGGAATCGATGTTCAGTCGTGAAACCAACACCTCGAAATTATGCCTCAAACAGTTGGTTGAATCGGGTGACTATGAAATAGTCGATTGTCAGCTCCCGACCGGGCATCTGCACTCTCTTGGTGCAATCGAAATCAGTCGTGATGAATTTGAAAATGCGCTAAATCGCTGGGCCTGAACCGGTAAGGCCTCAGCTATAATAAGACAACGCGAGATCTACCTGTGTTCCTCCACAGAAGGGGCTGACCATAGCGATCATCCCGTACCTAAACTACGTCTAATATAACCGCGCTGTGCCTAAAAGTAGCAGTTCCGATACTACAAAAGCCGAAAAATATTTTATGTTTGTAGCATTTTTGTTATAGTCGGCGTGCATAGTCAACGCCAATCTGGAAATGGATTGGCTAATAAAACGGATCAAAAACCATGTCATCTACCAGACAAAATGGATTCACCCTGGTCGAAATTGCAATGATTCTGGCAATTATCGGAATGCTGATTGGAGGCGTATTAAAAGGTCAGGAGATGATCATCAACGCCAAGATCAAGCGACTCGAAAGCGACAATTCCGGCCTCATCGCGGCGATGTTTACCTATCAGGACCGCTATATCAAAATGCCGGGAGATGACGACAGGGCTTCGGCTCGCTTTTCGCTTTACCAAGACGGTGTCAATGATCCGGCACCCGCCGATATCAACGGAGATGCCGACGGTAGCCTTGGCGGAGACTGGATGGCAGCCGCGAACACCGAGACCGCAAATTTCTGGAAACATTTACGCGCCTCGGGTCTGATCCCTGGCGGCGGCGACGACGATACCCAGCCAAGTAACGCCTACGGTGGTCTGATCGGGATCAGGGACGATTCGCTGTTGATTCCAGGGCACGCCATCATATACGGTTCCATCGAGGGCGCGATTGCCAAGATACTGGAAAGTCGGATCGATGACGGCATCCCAATCAGCGGCCGCATTCAATCTGATTTGACCCCGGCATCGATGAACATCAATGCCATCTCAACCGCCGGGCCAGACTACCTCGATTCCCTGCGTTACTTCATGGCCATCAGGATATAGAGCAGCCGTCGTCTGAAACCCGGCAATCACTCACTCTGCGGCCTCCTCTTTCATGCCGCTCTCGTCCCAATGCATGGACCAGATGCAGCTGATCACACAATCGCGTCGTTTACAGAGCTGATTTCACCGGTTTTCAAATACTTGAATTGAGCGTTACATCACTGTGATAAATTGTAACTACAATTTTGCCAGTGCTTCCGCCACGGCATTGCCAAACTCCGAAGGCCTGACAATGATGCCAACTCCGGCCGCGCGCAGTATTTCTACCTTTTCCGCAGCCGATTCACCGGTACTGGTTACAATTGCGCCGGCATGGCCCATGGTTCGACCCTTGGGTGCGGTCAAACCGGCGATGTATGCCAACACCGGTTTTTGCATAAAATCGCGTGAATAAACAGCGGCCTCCGCCTCCTGCGGTCCGCCGATTTCTCCAATCATGACGATCAGGTCGGTTTCGGAATCCTGTTCGAAACGCTCCAGGTGATCGCGAAACGCGCTGCCGTTGATGGGATCGCCACCAATTCCGACGCTGGTAGAAATTCCGATCCCCATCGCCTTCATTTGTGAAGCCGCTTCATAACCCAGAGTTCCCGAGCGACCGATTAGCCCGACATTACCCTGCATGTAGATATGACCAGGCATGATGCCCATCATCGCTTTACCGGGACTGATGGTTCCAGCGCAGTTGGGGCCCGTCAGGGTCATGCGTTCCTCACGCTTGTAACGTCGCATGTATCGCTTAACCCGCATCATGTCCTGTGCCGGGATGCCATCGGTCACACACACGCAAAAACGGATGCCGGCATCGGCGGCTTCCATGATCGCATCGGCAGCAAACGGGGGTGGCACAAACACCACGCTAGCCTCGGCGCCAGTGTCACGGACGGCGTCCTTGACGGTGTTGAACACCGGCCGATCAAGGTGTCTCTCGCCACCCTTGCCGGGCGTTACGCCACCGACTACTTTGGTGCCATAGTCGATCATTTCCTGCGCGTGAAAGCTTCCTATGCGACCGGTATAGCCCTGCACAATAACCGGGGTATTTTCATTCAGGAAAATGCTCATTTCGACTCCCCTGTTGATTCGGCGCTAGCCGATTGATGAAATCTGGCCGCAGCGACTGCTTTTTCGGCAGCCTCGGCCAGGGTGTCCGCGGTGATCAGGTCGATATCGCTGTCGGCCAGAATCTGACGTCCCAGTTCGACATTGGTGCCTGACAGGCGCACGACAACCGGCACCGGCACATCGAGTTTCTGCATCGCCTGAATAACGCCTTCTGCAACCCAGTCACAACGATTGATACCAGCGAAGATATTGACCAGGATGGCGTCGACTCCGTCATCCGATAGCACCAGGTTGAAAGCCTTGGCGACCCGCTCCGGTGACGCACCGCCACCGATATCGAGGAAGTTGGCGGGTTCACCGCCCACGTGCTTGATCATATCCAGGGTGGCCATGGCGAGTCCTGCGCCATTGATGATACAACCAATATTGCCATCGAGACCCACATAGCTCAGACCCCGGTCCGCGGCATTCATTTCACGCGTATCTTCCTGTGACTTGTCGCGCAATTCTGAAATCTGAGGACGCCGGAACAATGCGTTGTCATCGAAGCCCATCTTCGCGTCGAGCGCTATAATTCGTCCATCCGTGGTGACTACCAGAGGATTGACTTCTACCATGGTCGCATCGAGATCGCGAAACGCACGATAGCAGGCTTTTAACGCCTTGACCGCTTCGGCGAGCTGCGCTTGCTCCACCCCCAGTGCAAAAGCAATTTCACGCGCCTGAAAATCTTGCATACCAACCGCGGGTTCGATCGGTACGCGCACAATCGCACTTTCATCGGTTGCGGCGATCTCTTCGATATCCATGCCACCCGATGAAGAAGCCACACACATGATCCGCTCCGAAGAACGATCGAGCACAAAGGCTAGATAGATTTCGCGATCGATATCGGTCGCTTCTTCGATGTATAAACGCCCGACGAGCTTGCCCTGCAGTCCGGTCTGATTGGTGACCAGGCGTCGTCCGAGCAACTCGTTGGCAGCTTCCATCACTTCATTTTCGGTCGAACAGATCTTGATTCCACCGGCCTTGCCACGCGCACCCGAATGAACCTGAGCCTTGACCACCCATTTCTCACCACCAAGCTCTTTGGCACGATAGGCAGCCTGCTCTGGGCTATAGGCAATACCCCCTTTTGCGATCGGCATACCGAAGTCGGCCAGAATTGCCTTCGCCTGATATTCATGAATATCCATTAATCCTCTCCTGCCTGATAAACGTTAGTGTTTGGCCTGGATGGCTGCGTTGGTATTGACGATGTTTTCAGCCATACGCGCTGACGCCGCATCGATCATGCGCCCATCGAGTTGGGCAGCGCCCCTGCCCTCGGCCGCAGCCTCTTCGAGCGCGACCAGGATGCGACCCGCGCGATCGACTTCAGCCTCGGGTGGAGAAAACACGTCATTGGCCAGATCGATTTGCGACGGATGAATGGCCCATTTACCCTCGTAGCCCATTGCTGCCCCACGACTCGCCGCTTCGAGGTAACCGTCGGGGTCGTTAAAATCGCCGAACGGACCGTCGATAGCACGCAATCCGTAGGCCCTGCAAGCGACCAGCATACGCGACAATCCGTGGTGCCATTGGTCACCCGGGTAATCCGGGTTGAGACCACCGATATTGGTGGTACGCGCACGACAACTCGCGGCGTAATCGGCGACCCCGAAATGCATCGCCTCCATGCGCGGGCTGGAAGTTGCGATTGCCTCGACATTGGCCATGCCAAGAGTGATTTCAATCAGGGCTTCGAGTCCAATCCTGTTTTCAAACCCTTTGGCAGTCTCGATCTGAGTCAGCATGGCATCGACCATATAGACATCCGCGGCCACACCGACCTTGGGAATCAGGATTGTGTCGAGGCGATCACCTGCCTGTTCGATTACATCCACAACATCCCGATACATGTAATGCGTATCGAGGCTATTGATACGCAGCGAGATGGTCTTGCCCTTGGCACGCCAGTCGATGTCATTGAGCGCCTCGATGATATTCTTGCGGGCTTGTAATTTGTCGCCCGGCGATACGGCATCCTCGAGATCGAGAAAAACATAGTCAGCGGTGCTGTTGGCCGCCTTTTCGAACATCCCGGGGTTGGACCCAGGCACCGCAAGTTCACTGCGCTGCAAGCGTTGTCGCGCAGGTGCATATTGTGTATGACTCATAAGATTACCCCGATAAAATGATAAACGCCGTGGTGACAGCCACCCTGGCTGATATATGCAAAAAATATAAGAAAAGTTTAAAACCTTATAAGCGATCGGGACTATCGCTCAGCCGACATACTGATTTTCAGGAACGACGGTTCCCGAAATAGTTGGCGCTTACCCGCCTCAATGCAACAATGCAGTAATCAGCAGATACAGAAAGACCCCGCCCAACCAAAGATCAATCAGCGAAAACAGATAAAACAATTTTCGTTTTTGCGGATCTCGCCGTACAGCCAGTGTCAGGTAGATAAAAAAAGTCAGGGCGGCGAGTAATATGATAACCAGGTGCATGCGAACTTTTTATATCTCTGTTTCGATACGTGCCGCTGCTATTGCGGTCATGTTAACCAGGCCACGAACGGTAGTACCTGGGGTAACTATATGGGCCGGAATATCACAGCCCAATAAAACAGGGCCAATCGGAACACCGTCGGTTCCCATTTTAACCAGGTTCATCGCGATGTGAGCGGCATCCAGGTTCGGCATAATCAATAAATTTGCGACCCCATCGAGATTTGAATTGGGGAACTGCTGCGACATGGCCTTCGGCGACAAAGCCAGATTAGCCTGCATTTCACCCTCGACCATCAGCTCGGGGTCGAGTTTATTGATCAGTGCCAGCGCATCACGCATCTTGCTTGAGGATTCGGTTTCACGATTACCGAAACTGGAATGAGACAACAGTGCTGCCTTCGGTTTCAAGCCGAAACGCGATACTTCCCTGGCAGCCAATACGGTCATCTCCGCAATCGCTTCGGCGGTAGGATCCGGTGTTACATGGGTATCACTGATAAACAGCGTGTACTTCGAAGTAATGATCACAGTGAGTGCCGATACCTCTTCGAATCCATTGTCCTGCTGGGTGACACTCAAAATACGACCCAGGTGACGATGAAAGCGGCCGATAGTGCCGGTGATCATGGTATCTGCCAGACCCAGTTTTACCATCATCGCTGCCTGTGTAGTCCGGCTGTTCCGCAAAATTTCACGTGCCTCGGACAAGGTTTTGCCACGGCGTTCGGTGAGGCGATGAAACTTGAGTGCCCACTCCTCATTTTCGTCAAAATCCATGATTTCAAAATCCTTGCCAGGGCGAGCGCTGAGTCCATACTCGTTGATAATCGAGTTAACGACTTCTTCACGTCCGAGTACGATTGGAAAGCAGAGTTGTTCTCTGACAATATTGTTAATTGCCTGCAATACCCGCGGATTTTCACCTTCGGCAAAAACCACCCGCTTCTGCTTGGCGCGCGCGGCATCGAATACCGGCTTCATAAACAGGCCGGAACGGAATACGAACGCATTCAATTTCTCCCGATAGGCTTCCATGTCTTCTATGGGGCGTTCTGCGACACCGGAATCCATCGCGGCCTGGGCCACCGCGGGCGCAATCTCGAGAATGAGGCGCCGATCGAAAGGCTTCGGAATCAGGTACTCGGGACCGAAGGTCAGGGTCTCCCCCTGGTAGGAACTGGACTCGACATCACTGGTGCCGGCACGCGCAATCTGTGAAATAGCTTCGACACAAGCGACTTTCATCGCGTGATTAATCTCGGTGGCACCGACATCCAGCGCACCTCGAAATAAAAATGGAAAACACAATACATTGTTGACCTGGTTTGGATAATCGGTTCGTCCCGTCGCCATTACCACATCGGGAGCAACACGTTTTGCTTCAGCAGGATCGATCTCTGGCGTGGGATTGGCGAGCGCGAACACGACCGGTTTGTCGGTCATCGACTCGACCATTTCCGGCCCTAATACGTTACCCGCTGACAGACCAAGGAAGACATCGGCACCTGCCACCGCCTCACCAAGGTTACGGAATTCTGTTTCAACTGCAAAAGCTGCCTTGTATTCATCCATGTAATCGGTACGCCCCTGATAGACGACCCCGCGCGAATCACAGACTATCACGTTGCTTTTGTCGAGCCCCATCGAAACCAGCAAGTTCAGGCAAGACAGGGCCGCCGCACCGGCACCAGAGGCGACCAGTTTAACCTTGCCGATATCCTTACCCACCACTTCCAGAGCGGACTTCATTGCCGCAGCCACCACGATCGCCGTGCCATGCTGGTCGTCATGGAAAACAGGGATGGACATATGCTCGTGCAGGTATTTTTCGACGTAGAAACAATCCGGCGCCTTGATGTCCTCGAGGTTGATTCCACAAAATGTCGGTTCCAGGCGCTGCACGGTTTCTGCCAGCTTGTGTGGGTCCTTTTCGTCGATTTCGATATCGAAAACGTCGATACCGGCAAAGCGCTTGAACAACACCGCCTTGCCTTCCATCACCGGTTTTGCGGCTATGGCGCCGATGTTGCCAAGTCCCAGTACCGCGGTACCATTGGTGACGACACCGATCAGGTTGGCTCGCGCGGTAAATTCGCGCGCGGCCAGCGGGTCTTTTTCGATCTCGAGACAGGGGAAGGCGACCCCCGGTGAGTAAGCCAGTGTCAGATCGTGGTGCGAAGTTAAAGGCGTGGTAGCCTCGATGCGCAGCTTTCCTGGCGTAGGAAAACGATGGTAGTTCAGGGCTTTTTCGCGATTATCGTCTGACATTGTGCATTCCTCGAAGATATTCGCGCAGTATAAAGCGAATCGAGTTCACATTTCATATCAATCCTCGTTTTAGGATTTTATTTTATTGGCTAGCCCGCTAACGAAAACGAACCCATGGACAGAAAAACACAATCGAATTCGATTCTGTTCATCAATGACAACGAATACGAAGTTGATGAACAGGGATTCCTGATGAATATCAGTGACTGGTCACGCGAGGTAGCCGAGGGAATAGCCGCGAAAGACGGTATCGAGCTCGAGTCGGAGCACTGGGAAGTCATTATGTTTTTGCGCGATTGTTACTTCGAGTATCAGATCGCGCCGGCCATTCGGGTTCTGAGCAGGGGAATCGGCAACCGTCTGGGCATCGGCGAGGGTAACACCCGCTACCTCAATCAACTGTTTGCGTTCGGTCCAGCCATCCAGGCTTGCCGTTACGCGGGGTTACCCAAACCCACGGGCTGCATTTAGGGCCGGTTAAGAATGGCACTTGCTTAGGCCGCAACCATCCTTATACCCATCCAACAGGACCGGATAGACGGTGAGAGTTTTCGCGAATGCCTCGGCGGCTGCGCCGCCTGCGGTTTACTTCGCGAAAACTCTCACCGTCTATCCGGCCTTGAAATTTATTGAGCATTTATGTTTCGGATGTGTTTCGAAAATCCATGCTTTCGATCTAATGTAAGTGCCATTGGGGCCTGTTAACACGATTATAAATATCGCGGCTGGTGGCCTTTATTTTGCCCAACCCGGTGCAGCATTTCGCGGTATCAAACGTCGTAACGTTTGTGTTCGCTGCGTCGCTTACCAGAGCGTTGACTGACTACGCCGACGATATCTTGCAGACCGTTAGCAAGCGTGAGTTCCGGCAGGCTGGAATCGAGTGCACGCAATAGATAGAATTCCCGATCGATAACCAGCTGTCGGAAAATCATTTCACCCCCTTGCCTGGCTACGACATAACATCCCGAGACTTTCTTGCCAGCGGGGTCGAGAATTATGATATGCCCATCGACGAATTCGGGCGCCATGTCGTCACCCATGACCCTGAGTGCAAATGGTTCGCTGGCACTGCAATAGCTTAAATCGCTCACTCTGACTGCTGCGCCTTTTTTTGCTGCATACGCCATAATTGCGCGTACAGACCTTCCACTTCGATCAGGCTTTCATGATCGCCCCGCTCTCTCACTTGCCCCTGTTCGAGCACGATGATGTGATCGGCATCGATGACTGTGGATAAGCGGTGTGCGATAACCAGCGTCGTTTTATTGTGCGAAATACGGGTCAGCGCACCGAGGATATTTTTCTCAGACTGGCTATCCAGACTCGACGTCGCCTCGTCAAAAACCAGAATAGCCGGGTTTTTCAGTAACACCCTCGCGATTGCGACGCGTTGCTTTTCACCACCTGAAAGCTTTAGGCCGCGCTCGCCGACTATCGTATCGTAACCCTGTGGCAAGGCCTCGATGAAGCGATCGATATCGGCAAGCCGCGCGACTTCCCTGACATCCTCGAAAGAGGCTTCCGGGCGAGCATACTGGATGTTGTACAGAATGGAATCGTTAAATAAAACAGTGTCCTGCGGAACGATACCGATAGCTTCGCGCAGGCTTTGCTGGGTCACCCCTGCAATATCCTGGTCACTGATCAGTATCTGGCCCTGGCTGATATCGTAAAAACGAAACAACAGCCGCGCAATGGTCGATTTTCCCGCGCCCGAGGGCCCCACAATAGCCAGCTTTTCACCATCCTTTAAGGTGAAACTGACATCTTCGAGAATTTGACGATCCTCGTTATAGTGAAATCCGACATTGCGAAACTCAATGCTGGCCTGGCTTATCTCAAGAGCGTTGGCATCGGCATGATCGGTGATTTCAACGGGTCGTCGCAGTAGCTTGATGACCTTGTCCATATCGGCAAGCGCGTACTTGAGCGAACGATAAATAACACCGAGGAAATTGAGCGGCAGGAACAGCTGCAACATCATGGTATTGATCAGAACCAGGTCGCCGAGGGTCAACTCGTCGTCAACTACGCCCTGGGCTGCCAGAATCATGATGCCGGTAACACCGATGGCAATGATCACGGCCTGCCCGAAATTCAGCAGCGACATGGTGTTCTGGCTCTTCACGGCAGCCTCTTCCCACTGCCCCATGGTATTTCGATAACGCGCAATTTCATGCTCGTCGTTATTGAAATACTTGACCGTTTCGTAGTTCATCAAACTGTCCATCGCGCGCCCGTTGGCACTCGAATCCAGTGCGTTCATTTGATGACGATAATGCATGCGCCACTCGGTAATCATCAGCGTAAAACCGATGTAGAAAATCACCGTGAAAAAAATGATGCCTGCGAACAGGCTGTCGTACTGACTGAAAAGAATCGTCGCAACCAGCAGAAACTCGGCAGCGGTCGGCACGATATTGAAAACCAGGTAGTTTAGTATCGAGCTGATACTCTGTGTGCCACGTTCCAGATCGCGAGAAATTGCCCCGGTATTTCGCTCCAGGTGATAACGTAGTGACAGATCGTGCAAATGGCTGAGCACAGATACCGCCAGGCTGCTCATCGCATGGAAACGGACGCGCGCAAAAATAGCATCGCGCAGTTCATTAAAACCGGAGTTGATAAATCGCAGAAACCCATATGCGGCCAACAACGCCAGTGGTAACACGATGATCTGCCCGGGCTTGGCGTCGAGTCCATCGACGATATACTTGAGTATCACCGGCACACCTACCATTGCCAGCTTGGAAATCATCAGGCAAACCAGAGCGAACAGGACCCGACCACGATAATCCCAGATATACGGCATCATGGCGCGGATATTTTGCCAATCCTGCCGGTTCGAGTGCTCTTTTTCGGTACGCCCGAAGGCGGGATGCTTGGCGATAATATAGACCCTCAAGTTTTCAAGCAGAGCACCTTATCAGAATGATGCTAGCGAGTCCGTTTTATACGGTTCAGCCCTTAAGAAATATCATTATTCGGGTCAATTTTGTTCACAAACGGCCGATAGTAGAAAGAGTAAGCAAGGCATGCGTTGTTGATTCGTGAACGTCTGCTGTTAACGTTTTATGCGAGACGCAATGGAAAATATCAACGCAGTACGACTTTTGAGGGTCCGATATATCGTCGGACTGAGCCTGATTGCGTTGTTTGTAACCGGTTCCTACCTGGCACTGCAACGTGTCAATTTTGAACAACGTGGCTTCGCGGAAGTTATCGATCTCGCGGAAAATCAATCCGGGCTCGCCAACCGTATCGCCTATTTCGGCGTTACTATGGTAAACGCGACTAACGCGGATGATTTCCTCGTCGCCAAAGCCCAACTGGGCATCAGTATTGAAGAATTGTCCGGGGCCCACGATATCCTGTTACACGGATCGGTGAATAAAGGCATCCCATTGATCGGTGGCACCAATCTGTACAATCTCTACTTTGATAAAACCGTAGGTCTCGATGTCTCGGTAATCCATTTCCTGAAAAACGCCACGGCGATTTACAACAGTGCATTGGGATCACTCGACGCCGACTCATATGAATATATTTACCTGACCAGTTATGGCCCTCAGGCGCTCGAACCGATATTTACCGCCGTGGTGAATGAATACGATAGAATCAGTCACAACTCTGTTCTGCGTCTTGAAAACCTTGAACAAATGATCTGGATTGGAGGCCTGTTGCTGCTCGTACTCGAAGCGTTGTTCATTTTCAAACCGCTGGAAAAAAGAATTCGCACCGCGATTAGCAGTTTGCAGGGCACTGTTGCCGAACTGGAATCGACACGCGAACAACTCATCGAGGCCCGTAACAAGGCTGAATCAGCAAGCGAAGCCAAAAGCCAGTTTCTCGCCAATATGACGCATGAATTGCGTACCCCGATGAACGGTGTGCTGGGTATGAGTGAGCTACTCTCGGGAACCAAACTCAATCCTAAACAAGACGAATACGTACAGATCATTCTGGATTCGAGCGAATCTCTATTAACAATCATCAACGATATCCTCGACTTTTCGAGGCTGGAAGCCGGCAAGGTAGGCCTCGAAAAAATACCCTTCGACCTCGAGCAATCGGCATACGATGTGCTAGCTCTGTTGTCGCCGCGCTGCCAGAACAAGTCACTACAATTGATTCTCGACTATACACCTGACTTGCCGCGCCATTTCATCGGCGACCCGGCGCGCATACGCCAGATACTTTTCAACCTGATTGGAAATGCCAGCAAGTTCACCAAAAAGGGATATATCCAGGTTTCAATTTCCGTAGAAGTCGACGACGACAATCTCGGCAGTATTTCAATACATGTTGAAGATACCGGTATCGGCATTGCACCTGGAAAGGTCGAAAACCTTTTTCGGTCGTTCACCCAGGCCGACAACTCGACTACTCGAAAATACGGTGGAACCGGGCTCGGCCTGACCATCACTCGTGAGTTGGTAACGCTTATGGATGGGCAAATCGAAGTCGACTCCGCACCTGACAAGGGTTCCGTTTTCACAGTTGAATTCGATCTCGAACTGGCCGACGAAATCAACCAGATTCCGTCCCCACACGAGGCCTTGCAACATGCCATGTTGCTTGAGACGAACCCGATTTATCGCGAACTCATTATCGATCGGATGTCCAGAATCGACGTCGAAACATCGGTGGTCGACAATGCTCGGGAAATCAAGAGCAGGTTGCTGGTTTGCGAGGAACACGGTGGTGCCAACCAATTGGTCATCGTCAGCCAGGAAGCATTACTCGACAGTAATAACCGATGGCAGGAATTCAGCGATGGCTCGCTGCACAAACCAGTTTCGTGGATCGTGCTCGGCGAAAGCATCGATGAAAGCGAGAAATTCCGCAAGCACACCCGCCACCTAAAGGGTTACACCACCTACATGCAAAAACCTTTCACCAACTACCAGTTTTATTACGCACTGAACACAACAATTAGCCAGCCCGAACCGGGGATTGTCTACACCTCCATCGCAAGTGATGAGGACGACAGCACCGACTTCACGCTTTCAGTGATCGCCAGGGGTGAAATCTTGCTGGTGGAAGATAATCTCGCCAATCAGAAATTCGCGTCCTTTCTCCTTTCCAAAATGGGATACAGTGCCGATATTGCGAACAACGGCATCGAGGCAATACATCAGTGGAGTGAAAAGAATTACGATCTGATCCTGATGGACTGCCTGATGCCGGGCATGGACGGGTACGATGCGACGCGAAAGATACGTCAGCAAGAAGCACAATCGAGGGCCAGGATTCCAATCATCGCGCTCACTGCCAATGCTTCCGAGGCTGACCGTCAAAAATGTCGTCAATCTGGCATGGACGAAGTAATTACCAAGCCATACCGAAAACATGAATTGGAAGATGTGCTCGATCGCTGGTTGCATGACGAAGCCAGTTTTATCACCATAACCCACAACCAGGCCTGATTTTACCATCGACAAATGATCACTGGTAGCCTGGGAGTCGGGTTGTGAGAATCAGGTTCGAAAGCGATTGACGAATACCATTGGAAATCAGATATCGGGGACTCAGGTTTTCATTGAATCGGCACTCAAAGCCGATTTCACATGCACCACTGATGTGGATACTGCTGTAGTATAGCGGGCGGAATTTACACGGGACCCTGACAGACAAACCATGAACAGCGCAAAACCATTCCTGATCCTGCAATTACGCCCGGAAGACGACACCTCGGATAGCGAGTTCGAGGCGATTTTAAAGTACGGTGAACTGGATCAACGCAACACACACCGACTGCGCATCGAGAAAACGGGAATACCGGAAGTCTCGCTAAATGAATACGCGGCGGTAATTGTCGGCGGCAGCCCATTTGATATCAGTACTGCCGAGCATGAGAAAAGTGAAATACAGGTGAAGATCGAGTCTGATTTCATGCAACTGTTCGATGCGATCGTGGTGATCGATTTCCCCTTTCTCGGTGCCTGCTCCGGCTGTGGGCTACTCGGATCTTACCTCGATACCCCAATATCCAGAAAATACGGTGAACCGGTGGGCGGCGCGGTGGTCAGTATGACCGATGCTGGCCGAGAGGATGCGCTGTTGGCCGGACTTCCGGATCAAATCGCTGTCCTTTGTGGACACAAGGAAGCCTGCGACACCATCCCCGAGGGTGCCACGCTGCTACTGACCAGCGAGGCCTGCCCGGTGCAGATGTTTCGCCTTAGAGAAAACATCTATGCGACCCAGTTTCATCCCGAAGGTGACGGCGAGGGATTCACCGTCAGGATTCACGCCTACAAGCACCATGGTTACTTCCCTGCGGAAGAATCGGAAGAATTGATTGTCGCAGTAAATCGAGAAGACACGCCGCATGCACGCGAAATTCTACGCCGCTTTGTCGCACGCTACGCGCATCAGGCTGGTTAAAACCCGGTGCTCATTTGATGCACATCATCAGCAGGTTGTAAATCAGGCGCCAAAATACAGTCTTAAAAGTGTTACATATGTTGACGTTGCAGACCGTATAGCGATACCTCATTCAAGAGGTATTCGGCGGCAAGCGTCTCAACGAACTCGATGACAACTTTATCCCGGGCGACTCCTATATCACTGCTTTGTCGTTCGGCGGGACTATAAATTTCGAGTGGTAAGGATGGGATTTATCCCGTGAGCGGCTATTAAATTAACCCGGCGACAATGTATATCGTATTAACTGCTTCAAGAAAGCGTCAGATCAAGGCAGCACGACTTGCAGCCAGGACCCAAGACATTCTCTGCACTCATGGGGCCAGCCCAGATTATTCCATTGGCAAAAGCTGCAGTGCAGGGCTGACGCTTTCTTGAAGCCCCTTGCCAATTGATACGTAAAAAGAAAGGCTATCACGTATCTGCCTGCAGACGGCTGAATGCGATATACTCTGTCGCCGAGTAAATAAGCAAACCCGACTCAAGGAGAATCAACATGCGTAAATTCATTCTGACTCTGATTATAAGCGGACTGTTCGCATCAACGGCGTTTGCCGGCGAAGGTATGATTAGCGTTAAAAGCGCCCACCCGGTTGCACAGACGGCCGATCGCCTCGAAAACATCCTCAACAGCAAGGGCATGACGGTTTTCACTCGAATTAACCATGCGGCCGGTGCGGCGAAGGTCGGCAAAGAGCTGGCTCCAACCGAGCTGGTGATCTTCGGCAACCCCAAGGTCGGCACGCCGCTGATGCAATGCAGCCATAGCATCGCCATCGATTTACCGCAAAAAGCACTGATCTGGCAAGACCAGTCCGGACAGGTCTGGCTGTCCTACAACGATCCGCAATTCCTCGCCTTACGTCACAATACCCAGGGTTGCGATGCGGTACTGAAGAAAGTCGGCATGGTGCTTGGAAACTTCGCCAAAAAGGCGACTGCAGCCGAGTAATCTTTGGCAAGCGCTCGGCAAACGGTAAGGCAGTGTTGTGTCGACCAACAACAAACCGTTTCCTTTCCTCAATTGGTGCTGCTTCTGGATCGTCATTGCGCTAACCTTGCCGTTCTCGCTAAACGCCGGCGACCGACTCCACTTGCTCGGCTTTGTCGAACGCTTATGCCCAGGTGAAGTATATTGTTTTGATTTACTGGTTAAACCGGAATTCGTTGCCGCGGCCGGTACGCACATCAGGGTAAGATTTGCCTCGGTAATCAACATCTACGACCCGGAAAACTATGAACTGAGCCTGCAACAGCAGGACATCGTTCCCGGGTCACACCTGCGCATGCTGATCGAGTCGGAGCAAAATGGTAAACCCGATGAATATCAGGCGAGTTATATCTGGATTGGTGACTAGTCGGTTGTGATAATTGGTTGCCAGGCGGGTTAACCCTGGTCAAATTCATTGAATTCCAGAACCCAGGTTTCACGCTTACCGGCCTCGTAGAATTCGACTGTCGCGGGGTGATTCAGTAGAGCCTCGACGGTGCATTGTGACTCGGGTTTCAAGCTAACCTGGTATGTCCGCAAGCGACTCGCGACCGGGGCAAAAAAAGCGTCGGCAGCACAGAAATGTTCGCCGAACAGATATCGACCGCCGCCACCCCAGTTTGAGCGGGCCCAGCGCCACAGATCCTCGATGCGATCGATATCCGCACGAGTCTCAGTATCCGGTGTAATGGTTTTGTATTCGCGGCGCACGTTCATCGGCATGGTCGAACGCAAGGCATCAAAGCCGGAATGCATCTCGGCGCAAAAACTACGTGCGGCAGCCCGCTCGGCAATCCCTGTGGGCCAGATGCCTGCCTCAGGATGTTGTTCGTGCAAAAACTCCGCCATCGCCAGGCTGTCCCAGATCATCATTTCGTTACCGTCATCATTCACCCGCAAAGTCGGCACGGTCCTGGACGGGTAATTGCGAGCGAGGAATTCGTCATACTCGGGGACATAAAGTGGCACCACTTCGTGCTCGAATTCGATATTAAATGCGCGCAGCAATAACCAGCCTCGCAATGACCAGCTGGAATAGGCCTGATTGCCGATGATGAGATGATATTGCATACTGACACCGGGTTTGAGTTGACGGGAATCCAATAATAAAGGAGAGCAAAGCATTTTATAAGCAGGTATATTTTGTTTTTGGCCTACAACAACGGACCATTCCCAACGTTATGGGATTCAAACAAGATATTCTCAAACTCCCCAACCTGATCAGCTTGACGCGCATACTGATCGCACCCATTCTGTTCCTGTTTGCATTTTGGGACATGGGTGATTGGTTCCTGGCCGCGCTGATCTTCTCCGGGCTCACCGATGTACTGGATGGATTCCTCGCACGCAAACTGAATATGATTACTTCACTGGGGGCACGTCTCGACAGTTGGGGCGATTTCACCATCTACAGCACCATGGCCATCTGTGCGTGGCTGTTATGGCCCGAGGCTACGCGGCGTGAATTAGGCTATTACGCGTTGATCCTGTTCAGTTTCCTGCTGCCCGCACTGGTGGGTCTGGTCAAATTTGGCAAGTTGACCGGATACCACACCTGGAGTGTCAAAATCGCGGTGTTCGTGACCTTTATCGGCTACATCGCACTTTACAGCGATATTTCAAACTGGCCTTTCATTCTCGCTAGTTACTTGTGCGTCATCGCCGGCATCGAAGAAATCCTGATCACTTTCACCCTGCGCAAAGAGCGCACCGATGTCCGCTCTATCATGTCCGCCTGGCGTGATAAGGGTTAGTTTTAGCCTGAATATTTAGCCAGTCGGTCTCAACTTGTCGTAATCCAATGAATATGAAAGATTCATCGATAGTTTTCATGCCAAGTGCGACTGTGCAATTTGTAATCGGCCTGAGCCCTATCCCGGCGCTGACATGTCCAGCTACGCTTGAACCTGGGATACTGGTGAAATATCCAGGTTAGGCCACCGACATTCTCCTCGACATACCGATGAATCCAACCAGCGCCGAGCCAAACAACCAGATCGCTGCGGCAACGGGGACGGCACTGACCTGGATCGAAAACAGATTACTGGCCTGCAGCGTGTTGAAATCGAGTCCAAAGGTTTCGTCGACGAGACCGATACTCAAGGGACTGGTGCCCGGCGCAGGCCACTCACCGAGGATGTAATTGATCGTCGGCCAAACCTCAAGATCCACATCGTTGTTGAAGGTGTTGACAAGATCGAGGTCGAGAAAGGAAAAATCCCAAAGCCCTTCACTCAACGCTTCGGTGGTTATATCAATCATGTCGAGTATGCCCATCACAAACGGGGTCATAAACGACTCACCGGTATTGCGATTTCGCTAGCTGAGCACACCGTCGATCTTCTGTAGCGTGAACTTGATTTCCTGATCGACATCAAAATTAAGCTCGGCGCCCAACTCACCGATGGTCAGATCGATACTGGGACCAAATCCAATCGCGCTATCGGCATCACTGTCCAAGCTGGTGACTCCGAGGTTGGCGATGAATGCCTTGCTCGGATTTAGAAAAAGGCCTTCGTTGAGCAATGCAAAACTTTCCTTGATGCGCGTAATACGCCCCCGGTAAAAATGTTCGGGATCACGCACACATTGAGGAATCCGGATAGATTGGCGCTCGCACCCAATTTGGACGACACGGAACTCGACCCGCCGTTATATTTCAGACTGACCGTGGTCGATCTGGGCGGCTTGATCGTTTCATCATAGGTCGCCTGCAGTTGACCATTGACATTGGCCTTGACGGTACCAGTGTTCGCCTTGGCCGAGTAGGAAATCCCGATCGCTCCGCCGGTACTCCCGCTTTCATCGAAACCTGCCGACGCGCCATCCTTGAAGACACTCTGAGAGGCGGTAAACCCGGTGTTAAAACTGGTGAC
>JAAESG010000170.1 GCA_024229615.1 Gammaproteobacteria bacterium
ATCAAGATATAGAGCAGACAAATCCAGCGTGCAATAGTTATAGAGCGCGTGGTAGATAACATGATATTCATATGCTTCGTAGGCAGCGCGCGCCTTTTCGACGATGAGTTGCAGCTTGTGCAGCGCAAATCGATCGATTTCCGGCATCGAGCCGTAATCAATCGCGTCTTTTGCAGGATCGAAATCATACAGATTTCCCAGCATGAACCGGCTTGTGTTTCGGATGCGCCGGTAGGCGTCGGTCAGCTGTTTTAAGATGTTATCGGAAATTCGAATGTCCTCACGATAGTCCGATGCCGAAACCCAGAGGCGCAGAATTTCGGTGCCGTATTTTTCGATCACCTCGCTGGGTGAGATCACGTTTCCGATGGACTTGGACATTTTTCGACCGTCGGCATCCACCACAAAGCCATGGGTTAAGACAGCATCGTAGGGTGCCCGTCCCCGGGTGCCCACGGCTGTTAACAGGGCACTGTGGAACCATCCGCGATGCTGATCACTGCCCTCCAGGTAAAGATCGGCCGGCCATCTTAAGTAGGATCGCTGCTCCAGCACGGCAGCATGACTCACACCGGAATCGAACCACACATCAAGGATATCGGTCTCTTTAATAAAACGCTTGCTGCTGCATGCTTTACACCTAGTGCCATCCGGCATGAGCTCCGACACGTCCTTTTCAAACCAGATATCGGCGCCGTGCTCTTCAAACAGCTGATAAACCCCCTGCATGATCTGTTCGTCGAGCAGCAGGGCATCGCATTTTTCACAATAAAAAACCGTAATCGGCACGCCCCATGCCCGCTGCCGTGAAACGCACCAGTCGGGTCGATTTTCAATCATGCCGTAAATTCTTTCCCGTCCCCAACCGGGTATCCAGTCGACATTGTCGATAGCTTCCAGTGATTTTTTCCGCAAATCGGTCTTTTCCATAGAGATAAACCACTGGGGAGTGGCCCGAAAAATCACCGGTTTTTTGCAG
>JAAESG010000171.1 GCA_024229615.1 Gammaproteobacteria bacterium
CATTTAATCGAAAAATCTGACTCAAAATGGCTTCCCCTCGCTACGGCCCCTATTCTCGGACAGGCTCCTAGAGCACATTAGCTTCGCCAACAGGTTCTCGTGCTGGACGCCGATCCGGAATAACCGTGAGCGCCAGTTGAACTCAATGTCAGAGTCGTGCAGTCCAGATCGTTTGCCTGGGATTTACCGGCAACCGGACTGGCAGTCAACGTATAGCTGTTTCCGCCACCTGCTACCGTCACAGCAATCTGGTAATAACCACCTGTGGTATCCGTCGTATCTGGTGTACACCCGGTAAAGGTCAATTGCTCAGCCCGGCAGGCTTCCATATCCATAGCAGCCACCCCAAGCGCCGCAGTCGCATCCGTGCGCCGTGACTTGATCGTATAGTCTTGATAGGCGGGGTAGCCTACTGCACTTAATATGGCGATGATCGCCACAACCACCATGAGTTCGATCAAGGTGACACCATTTTCCTTTCGCATGCAACACACTCCCATGATTCAATTACCGGAGCATACATTTTCATCGTATTGCCGTCCGGCCCAGATTGTCGTACCAGTCTTCAACCAAACCTACCCGATCCAGTTATCGACCGGCGTACAGTATTTTTTAGGCACATTTTCAAAACTTTTTTGTTTGATTCGAATCCCGGGCGTGTGGTGCCAGCATGCAGATCTTCGGAGTATTCGAGGAAACACTATTCGTAAAATCAAGAGGTTAAACAGTCGATAATAAATAAACTCCTGCTGCACGGATAACAGGCCATATGTATCGGTTATGGCTAAAGTTTTTGGGTTGGATGCCGATAAGAGCACTAGAACATCACATGCGGTTTGAGCATGAGAATACCTGGATTGCTTCTTCCGAAATCCGGAATGCTTAACGCATTACCAAGAGCGATAAAAACGCAGGATCTGCCATGGTACTTGGTTCAACCTACTCTCATAAAGCCAGATTTCCTCGCCAGGATAGTGGATTCACTCTAATAGAATTAGTTATCACTCTGGTGATTGCAGTTTTGCTCCTATCTTTTGGAGTGCCCGGTTTCAACGAAACGATGCGAATCAACGCTACTGCAGCCGAAGCCAATAACTTTGTCAGGGATTTGAACATGGCGCGCAGCGAGGCAATAAATCGAGGCGATCAGATCACGGTGAGAAGGAGCGGGACAAACTGGGAAGATGGCTGGACAGTGTTTGTCGACGTGGACAGAGATGGCCAGCTAGACACAGGCGACGATGATGAATTGCGGGTTCACACCCCATCGAATACACGGTTTACCCTCCGAACCGGTACGAGTTTTTCGGACTGGCTCGCGTACCTCCCCTCGGGCGTCGCCACCGGCAATGGTGGAACCTCCGGTACGTTTCGACTGTGCCGATCGGATGGCGACACCGCAAAATCGCGCTCGATCATTATCAACAACTCCGGCCGCATAGGACTCGACAAAGGTACCGCAACATGTCCGTAAACTATATCAACAGGCTGAAGTATCCACGGAGCCAGCTTGGTATTTCCCTAATAGAAGTACTGGTGGCAATCCTGGTGGTTTCGATTGGTCTGCTCGGTGTTCTAGGCGTACAGGTAAGGAGTTTCAGCCACAGCGACAGCGCGTATTTTCGTTCCCAGGCCGTTATCTACGGATACGAGATTCTGGATCGCATAAGAGCCAACCGCGGGGCGGCTCTAAATGGTGATTACGATCTGTCGTTGAGTGAGTTGAGCGACCTCACAGCACCTTCCGAGAGCGCGGCCGTTTCCATCGTCGATCGCTACGATTGGTTGAGAAATCTGGATAATACCGTTCCGGGCGCAAAGGGTGCCCTGGACTGCGACGGAAATGCGGTTTGCCGGGTCACCGTGGAATGGAACGACTCCCATGCGGATTCGGATGATCCAACCAAGCAGATTGTATTGGCGGCCCGAATATGACTTCCCTGTTATCATCGCATACCACCAGGCGGGAAAAAGGATTCTCCCTGATCGAGATTATGGTGGCGCTCGTTATCGGCCTTTTTATCAGCGCGGCCGTAGTCAATATTTTCATAGCCAGCAAGCAGAGCTTCCGGCTCCAGGAGGCCACTGCCCAGATTCAGGAAGATGGGCGCTTTGCGTTGGATATCATGAAACACACACTGCGCATGGCAGGTTATACAGGCTGCTACGGTGAACTGTCATCTGTCGGTGAAAACGTTCTGCAAAGTCCCACCAGTTTCGCGTGGGATACTTCAAACAGCATCCAGGGATTCGATAACGTCGCGGCTAATGACACGATAGGGGGAATCACCGACTTTATCGCAGGCACCGACTTGCTGGTTTTGAAAGGCATGAGTGACGGCGTTCCTCTCAGCGTGTCGTCCGATGGCACTGAATTCAAGATAGACGTCGGGAATAATCGTTTCGAAGCGGGCGACGTACTGCTGGTAACGAGTTGTGACGATGCCTCCATCTTTCAGGCAACCGGTGTTGCAACCGCCAGTGGCGTTACAACGATCAGTCACAGTGCAGGCGGCTCAATGGTGCCCGGTAACCAAACAGGTACTTTAACAACGCTTTTCACCACAGATGCGGAAATCGCCCGTTTGGAAACTTTCGTTTACTACATCAGTACCGGTGCCAACGGTCGCCCCGCGCTCTTTGAGGCCCGTTTGTCTGTCAGCGGCGGCACCACGGTGAGCCTGCAATCCAACGAACTGGCATCCAATTTCGATGACATGCAGATCGTATATGGCGTCGATACGGATTCGGATCGGGATGTGGACGTCTACCAGGATGCCGGTTCCGTCACCGATTGGGGCAACGTCGTCAGCGCACGGTTGAGCCTGATGGTCGCAAGTAATAACGACAACCTGGTTTCGGCGCCCGGCTCCTACAGTTTCGACAGCGACGTATTTACCTACGACAAGGATGACACGCCGTCATCCGATGCCGACAGGCGTCTGAGGCGTTCATTCAACGGGTTTGTCGCCCTGCGCAACCGCATCCTGTAATTGAGTAACAGCCGCATTATGATTACCGACAGATACAATACACCGTCAATCCAGGGTGGCTCGGCATTGATTATCAGCCTGATGCTGGTCATCGTCGTAAGCCTGCTCAGCCTGTCCGGAATACAGTCGGCGATCCTGGAAACCAGGATGGCCAGTAATCTCCAGGATTCGCAAAAGGCCATGCAGTCAGCTGACTCGGCGGTTCGTCACGGCTGGGAGCTGATCGGGCAGAGTGGCTACGATGTCGATAATTTTGTTACCAACACTTCGAGTGCCGGTCTGTATGATTTGCGGGGAGCGAACCTCGATACCTCAGACGGCAATAAACTGATAGCCGAATGGACCGCCATACGCTCAGCCCGGGACTGGCCCTGGGATGATGATACCAAGAGATACGCGATGCCGGATTCACTGGACCAGGACGGCACCACGAACCCCATGGAGATTGCCGCGCCTCCCCAGTTCGTCATCGGCATGCACGACATCATCAAGCGCAAGGGCAGCGAAAGCTTCTATTGCATCTCCTACAGCGTAATCGGTGCCGGTCGAGGCACCAATTCCGTGAGCCGTAAGCTGGTAGAGCTGAAGGTGATCCCGAAAGGCGGTTGTTTCATGAACATCGTCAATTAATTGAGGCACGAGCACATGTTGTACAGTCAATCAATACGCCCCAACCCCCCGATCATTGCTCAAAGCGGCGAAGAAGGTTCACGCCAACCAATGCAATCGGTTCTTGCCACGCTGGCAAACCTGCGGCGGTTTTCCGGCCGCCTGGTTTTTCTTTCGGTCCTGTTGCTGATGATCGGTGGCAGCATGACGGCCCAGGCCAGTCTCCATGCCACGGAATATGACGGTGCCTGGAGCGACAACGGGACCTGGTTAAACAATGACACCTATAGTGGTGCACCCGGCTATCACCTGGCCGGAAAGACGGTTACCATCAATCCTACTCACAGGATCACCTTCAGCGGCGACGACCTCTACGTCGAAAGCGGCACCGTCAATATTGTCAGAGGTATCCTGTACATAGATGATCACAACGTGAAGATGGAGCA
>JAAESG010000172.1 GCA_024229615.1 Gammaproteobacteria bacterium
GTTTGAGCTGCGCCGAAATGCAAAATCGGTACGTCTTATACCGTTGGGTAAAGGTAACTGGAATACGATAGCCGCCGGCTATAGGCGTTATGCTGAAAATAAGGGACTGGCGATGACTCTTAGAGAGAAGATTCGCCGTGACAAGCACGTCGAGTTGATGATCGGTGCCGCTAACGCCAAACTGTGGACATGTCTAGCACGGCGTATGAACGAAGAAAGCACTAAGGAAGAATCGGTGAAAATTCGCTGGACTTTCGATGAGGCCGCTAAAATCGCCGAGCATCTTCGTAATGACCTTGATATCGAGCGCTGCCTGTTTATGGTTGGCGGCTGGACGGAAGGCGGCTATGACTGTCGGCACCCCGATAACCTTCCGGCTAATCCTGAGTGCGGTGGTAATGCAGCACTGTCGGACGCAATCAAACGAATCCAAGCATTGGGTTATCTCGATTGCCTACACGATAATGTGCAGGATATGTATCGGGATGCGAAGAGCTGGAATCCGGTATTCATTGAAAAACGCCGAGACGGTTCGCTTGTCACAGGGGGCAGGTGGTTAGGAGGACGAGCGTACATGGTCTGTGCACCAAAGCAATTAGAACTTGCAAAACGACCGCAGAATCTGCCCGCCATCCATAAGCTATTCTCACCATGGAGTTACTTTATCGATACGACGTATGCAGTGGGACCTCGTGAATGCTTTGATCCCAATCATCCCGTCGATCGAAACACCGACATCGCATGGAAGATTCGCCTGAGTAATTATGCGAGAGAAGTATTTGGAATTTTCGGCAGTGAATGCGGTCGGGAGTGGGCACTGCCCCACAGTGATTTTTTCGAGGGACTCGTCGCCGTCAGTGGTAAGTACTACCATAACCTTAAACCAGAAGACATTGGCGCAACGGTTATTCCCTTCTTTGAGATGGTCTATCATGATTGTCAGATATGCTATGGTAAGTACGGCTACCAGGCGCAAAAAGCCGCCGAATGTGTCGCACA
>JAAESG010000173.1 GCA_024229615.1 Gammaproteobacteria bacterium
CGTGAACATTCGAGAATGGTTAGCAACAAAATCAACGCAAAAGCCGAGCGCGTCAGTTCGGTGACCTGACACCGGCACATGCCGTGTTCGGCCAACACCCCGAATTCCCGGAAATTTACCCGGTCACCAACAACCGTACCGTTTTCGCCGAGCGCCCGACGGCGACGCGCGTCTGGACCGACTGGCGAAGTATTCAGGCTATCCCAGCCAGGAATTTAGCAGAAACATCATCGGGCTTAATACCCGCGAGAGCAACCTGTTGCATGAATTTCTGTGGGAGCACTGCGTGCACTCAAAAGTTTTGCGTACGCTTCAAATGGGAAGCAGGCAGCATCGCATTCTGGGACAGAATGCTCAGCACAACACCAGGCCATTCGCGATGTTTACGACAGCGAATTCGAGCGGGAATTTTTTCGCGTTACCCTGAACGGGCAAATTCCGGTGGGCTTCGACGGACAGGCCTCGACCCTTTTGTCAGGTGAACCCATCACCCCGATTTAGCGAGTCGTATACACTGGCGATGTCGGCATCGCTCAAACCGTAATCCTGTTTCGCGACTTCAGCCGAGATATATCCATGCGCAAGATCCCTGCGCACCAGCGACGGGTCTCTTTCACTCGGTTTGCCGTAGCCCGCACCACCCGGCATCGCCAGCATGACGCGACGACCGGCAGGTACGAACTGTTTACCCTTACCTTTCATCGCAACACCGTCATCCCGGCAGATACTCATCGCGGCACCCGCCTTACCACCCTGACGACCGCGTGCCGGATGGTCTACCCGATCGAACATCGCAGAAAAATCGAACTCGTGGTCTGCGCTCGCGCCGACCTCCATGTATTGACCCAGGCCCCCACGGTGCCGGCCGGCACCGCCACTGTCGGGGCGCAATTCCTTGCGCCAGATGATCACTGGCCCGGTATGCTCGGTCGCCTCGACCGGCATCGTCATGACACCGGAAGGAAATGCGGTCGCGTTCAAACCATCCGAGGTCGGACGCGCACCGGAACCGCCCGAGTTGAAGGTCAGCACCTCTGCCCTGACCGCACCGGCGGGTGCCGGGATATCGGTTCTGGGTCGTAGCGACACCTGGAAATTACACAGGGTACCAGCCCCCTCGGCCGGAACGGTATCGGGCAAAATCTTGTCCAGCGCATCATAGACCGCATCCGGGATCATATGGCCAATGACATGCCGAAGCGCGACCGGTGCCGGATGTATCGCATTCACGATCGAATTCTCGGGCGCGGTTATTTCGAATGGCGCCAGCGAGGCGGCATTGTTGGGAATCTCTGGTGCAATCGCGCATTTCAACGCGAAACAGGCGTAAGCCTTGGTATAAACCAGTGGCACGTTGATACCTTTCTTGTCGAGACCCGAAGTGCCGGCAAAGTCGCACAGAATCCGGTCTTGCTGAATATCGAGCGAGACTTTCAGCTCGACGGGATGGCTATAGCCATCGATGGTCATCGAGCCCTCAGCCTGCGCGCGTGGTAAGGCGGCGATACGCTCCAGTGTTGCGCAGCGCGAATTTTCCAGAATAAACGCGGCGATATCATCCAGTTGGCTCAGCTTGAACTCCTCCATCATATCGACCAGACGCCGATGACCAATCTCATTACAGGTTGCGAGCGCGTAGAAGTCACCAATCGCCTGATCCGGTTCACGTACGTTACCGCGTACGATGTTAATCAGCGTCTTGTCGACCTCACCCCTTTCGGCAAATTTCATGATCGGGATATAAAGCCCTTCCTCATAGACCGAGTTCGCATCCGCACCAAAGCCGCGCCCACCGATATCGACGATATGCGCCGTGCAACCGAGAAAACCGACATGTGCGCCGTGGTGAAACGAAGGCGTGACAACGGTGATATCATGCAGATGACCGGTGCCCTCCCAGGGGTCGTTGGTGATATAGACATCGCCTTCGAAGATGTTCTGCACACCGATGCGACGAATGAAATGGGCAACTGCGTCGGCCATCGCATTGACGTGACCCGGGGTACCGGTGACCGCCTGGGCCAACATTCGCCCCTGGGTATCGTAAACCCCGGCGGACAGGTCACCGGCCTCGCGCACGGAAGCTGAAAACGCAGTCCGAATCAGGGCCTGTGCCTGTTCCTCAACCACGGATATCAGGCGATTCCACATCACCTGGTTGGATACTGTCGTAGTGTTCATGCTCATGACCTTGTCTCCCTGGCCTATGCCTGTTGCACGACATCGATGCAGCCGTCGGACTGACGGACCGCTTGTCGGCTCGAAGGCAGGATGATGGTGGTTTCATCCTCTGTGATCGCCGCGGGCCCCGACACCAGGTCTCCTGGCTCTAATCCGGAACGAAGCACGATGGAAGAATCAACCACTGTACCCAATGCCGGATCAAAAATACTGCGCTGGCCGTTGCTCAGAGTTTTGACCTCGCCCGACAGAGTCTCAACCGGTTCTGCCGGTTCCGCCAGCGTGGTCGAATTGACCGACCAGACTGTGATCTCGATATCCATGCCTTCGACAGCCCGGCCAAATAACGCGATATAGTCCTGCTCAAATAATTGCTGGAAAGTTTCGGCATCGGGGCTGCTAGCCTGGTCTGCGGTCAGGACGATGGGGATTTCTTCACCCTGCCCGGTATAGCGCATGTAGGCTTTGTACTCGGCCTGAATGGCGGCGTCAGCGTCGCAGGAACGCACAAAACCGGTGGCTTCGGTTTCGAGTTCCGCCAGCAGCTTGCGGATTACATCGGGCTTGAAATCGGCCAGGCGCATGTAGACGCTGCGATTTGCTTCGAAGCTGAACGGCGCGCGTAGAAAACCAATCGCCGAACCGACCCCGGCGCCGGGTGGGACCAGCAGGCGCGATACGCCGAGTTTCTCACACAGACGACCGGCATGCAGCGGCGCTGCGCCACCGAATGCAATCATCGTGTATTCGGCCAGATCTTCGCCGTTTTCGACCGCGTGCACCCGCGCAGCGTTCGCCATGTTTTCGTCGACAACTTCACAAAGCCCGTAAGCCGCAGTTTGCGAATCCATACCAAGCGTCTCACCAACGGAATTATACAAAGCGGTGGCGGAACTGGCGGTGTCCAGCTGGATCGATCCACCGGCGAAATTCTCGGGGTCGAGCTTACCCAGCACCAGGTCGGCGTCGGTGACCGCCGGACGTTCTCCTCCACGACCGTAACAGGCCGGACCCGGTTCAGAACCGGCAGACTCTGGTCCGACACGAATCTGGCGCATCGCGTCCACATGCGCCAGGGAGCCACCGCCGGCCCCTATCTCGACCATGTCGATGACGGGTATCGAAATCGGCATACCCGAACCTTTCTTGAAGCGATAGGTGCGCGCTACCTCGAACACCCGGCTGGTTTTCGGTGTCTGGTGGTTGATCAGGCAAATCTTGGCTGTCGTGCCACCCATATCGAATGACAGAACTTTATCCAGGCCATAGCGAGCGGCAATATGCGCGGCAAATACCGCACCGCCCGCCGGACCGGATTCGACCAACCGCACCGGGAACTCCGCCGCACTTTCGATCGATATGATTCCGCCACCGGAGTGCATCAAAAAGATCGGGCAGGTAACCCCTTCATTTTGCAATTGTCCACCCAGACGCCCCAGGTAGCTTTTCATCATCGGCTTGATATAGGCATTGGCGACAACCGTGTTAAAGCGCTCATACTCGCGCATTTGCGGTGAAACCTCTGATGACAGAGAAACCGAAGCCTCGGGCATTTTTTCCAGCAGGACATCGCGAATCAGGGTTTCATGCGCATCGTTCAGATAGGAATGCATCAGTCCGACCGCAATGCTGTCGTAGCCGATTGCGACGATGTCATCAACCAGCGCTTCGACATCGGCACGTTGCAACGGAATCAGCACGTTGCCCTGGGCGCCGATGCGCTCCTCGAGCGTATAGCGTTGCTGTCTAGGCAACAGGGGCTCAGGCAGGGTCAGGTTGAGATCGTATTGCTCGAAGCGGGATTCACTGCGCATCTCGATGACATCGCGGAAACCCTGGGTCGTGATCAGCGCGGTTTTCGCACCACGGCGCTCGATCAGCGCGTTTGTGGCGAGCGTCGTCCCGTGAATAATCTGTTCGATCCGGGAAGGTTGAATCGCGGCCTGTTCACAGACTTGCTTCATACCGGTGATAATCGCATCTTCCGGAGCGAAATAAGTCGTCAGCACCTTGCTTGAAAACTGCTCTGCGTTGATTTCGAGTACGACATCGGTGAAAGTTCCGCCGATATCGACACCCATTCGAATTGAAGACCCTTTCATTGCGCGCTAACCCCGTGCCTGACTTGTTCTGAGAGCAGAGTTTAAAACGGAGCAATAGATAAGATCCAATTATTTAATTGAATCAAATGAATAACCATTTATTATCCTAACCGACCGTGACAATGCGGTTTTTGGCGGCGAATTCGAGTGCAAACCGCAATGAAATCTCACTTGAAATTTCCGCTGCCCTGAGGACGAATTGGGCGGATTTTTCGGCATCGTATCTGGCTGAAAAACTTAGGCTTTTAGGCGTCCAGCCGTAGTTGACCTGAACCAGTTCTCCATTTTGAAGCTCGTTCAGAACCATCGCTGCCGGTACTGTGGCGGTGCCGAAGCCATCGATGGTCATATGAATACAGGCGGCAAGATTGCTGGAAGGGACCAGTCGCGCAGCCAGATCACGACGTGACGCAAAATGTGCTGCCACCTCCTGGTAAGGTTGCGTGCCCCGGGCATGGGTCAGGATCGGGTAGTGAACGAGATCTTCCATGGAAACCTGTTTACGACTGTGCAAACCGGTTTCGGGCGATGCAATCCAGATCAACGGAAACACACCAAGATCCTTGCTACCCGTGGTTTCTCGCTTAAACGGCCCGCTCTGAAAAGCGAGGTCGATAGATCTCTCAAACAGTTCCTTTTCGAGGTTCGCCGACAAATCAACCGTCAACTCGACCGTGATGTTCGGATAGCGATCCTTCAAAACTCGGAGAAAATCCCGCAACCAGGTATGTACCACCATTTCGGTGACGCCCAATCGCAATTGTCCATTCATCAGCGCGTCCTGGTTTGCGGCCTCGATGAAATGATCGGTCGCAGCTAGCACTTTGCGCGCCTGTTCGAGCAACATTTGCCCCTTCGAGGTCAAACGCACCGAACCGGCGTCACGCTCCATCAACGAAACATCGAGTACAGATTCAAGTGACGCAATTCGCGACGAAATATTCGGTTGTGTCGTGTTGAGCCGATCGGCCGCCTTGCGAAAGCTGCCGAGATCGGCAACCCAGACGAAGGCTTGCAGTTGTTTGAGATTGAAATTCAAGGCATCAGACCCGAATGGCACTTACTTAAGCTCGCAACCACCGTCAAACCAATCCAACTAGTCCGCATTTCTCACCACCCGTCCACTGCGACGAGTGGTGGTGAGAAATGCGGGCCAGGACCGGATAAACGGTGAAAGTTTTCGCGAAGTAAACCGCAGGCGGCGTAGCCGCCGAGGCATTCGCGAAAACTTTCACCGTTTATTCGGTCCCCGTTGGATTAGTATGACGATGGTTGCGAGCTTAAGTAAGTGCCATTCTGTACTGACGCTATGATATTGATCTTCACCATCCCGGCTTGATTGCACGTTTTGCAACCCATGAGTGAACTTCACGGTCTAAGTGGGCAATGGGTAAATACGATGGTCTCAAACGAATACAAGGCTGACAACGGAAACAGTGCTACCTCATCGCTGGAGATTCTGACCGGACCGGCGCGCGGTACAGTGTGCTGGTTGAGCGGATCAATGCTCGATATATCATTAAACGATGAGGACATGATTTACGTCGCTGAGGCGGGCGATGAAGCATTATTGGACGGCGTCGTAGCGAGGTTACATCGCTCCGGTGACGGTTATGAAATCGAAGCCCGGGAACGGAATTCGCTGTGGATTAACGGTGAACGTATCGACTCGAAACGCTTGCAACAACGCGATTTGATCGAGTTTGGTGATAAAGGGCCGCTCTCCCGGTACCGTATCCATCGTCAGGGTGACCGTCTGAAAAGGTCTCTCGGCGATATGCTCGACGATTGCATCGATTATACCCGGGTGAGTCGCAAGCCCAGGATTGCACGTCTACAGCGAGCCTCGCGCAATTTTCTCAGTGATTTTATCGTTGAATCCACGATTTTATTCCGCATTATCGTGGTCATTGCCCTGGTCGCGCTGGCCACGATTGCCTACCAGCAATATCGGTCCAGTATTCATCTGCGACAACAGGCGGACAGTAGTGCGCATCGACTCGAAGACTTCGCCCGTACGCTAACGCGGACCAACCAGGAGCTGCTACGCCCATCCGATCTCAATCGTTTGCGCCAGGAACTGGGCCACTCGCTAAGCGCCGCCGCGGAAAGACTGGAACTGCTGGAACAACGCTCCGCGGCAAGCACTAGAATCATTGCCGAGGCGACCCATGCAATCGTGTTTCTGCAAGGTGCTTACGGCTTTCGCGATATCGAGACCGGTCGGATGCTGCGTTACCAGATCGATGCAGAGGGTGATCCATTGTTCACGCTACGTGGCCAACCGCGACTGACACTCGAAGGCCAGGGTGAAATCGCCGAGCGACCCTTCACCGGTACCGGTTTCGTGATCAGCAAAAAAGGGGTGCTATTAACCAATCGGCATGTCGCGTTGCCCTGGGAAGACGATACCAGCGACGAGGCTTTGATAGCGGAGGGGATGGAGCCGGTGTTGATCAAGTTCCTGGGTTACCTGCCAGGTATCGAGGCTGCGTTTCCGGTCGAGTTACTCAAGGCCAGCGATGAAGCCGATCTTGCGGTTTTAACCTGTAGGGAAGTCGCCATCGGTCTGCCACAGCTGAATCTCAGCCTGCGGCCTGCAAAACCCGGGGACGAAGTGATCGTTATGGGTTATCCGACGGGAATGCGTTCCATGCTGGCACAAACCGGCGATAGTTTTCTTGCCGAATTACAACAGGATGAAAGCCTCGGTTTTTGGGAGGTCGCACAACGTCTGTCGCAGGCACAGTTTATACAACCGTTGGCCAGTCGCGGCATCGTCGGTCAACTTTCCGAATCGACGGTGGTCTACGATGCAGATACCACTCATGGCGGTAGCGGTGGTCCGGTGCTCGATATTGATGGAGCTACGATAGCGATCAATACGGCGATCATCCCGGAGTACGGCGGTTCCAATTTCGGGGTTCCGGTGGAATTTGCCCGCCGCCTGCTGGCGGATGCGGGGGTTGAAATCGAGTAACAGCTTTCTCCTGCCAAATCTAATCCAATATTCGTTGTCCAACGTATCTGTTAGATTGATTGCCGGTGGATTTTGATATGAACGGCTAACTAACCAAATATTCAGTCTTTTAATCGTTGGTTGTATGACGGGTTACAATCCGAACGACTACTTCAACGAGGTCCAGGCGGTTAATTTCTCGGGTGCGACCGCCGAAGATGTCATCATCCGCGTGATTAATACGCAGAAAACCCTCAGCGGTGCAGAAGTTGCCAGATATGCCATGTGTGATGAGCGCTTTGGCAGACGAAATTATCGACGACAAGTGATTGATTTGAACTGGATTGACGGCAGCGGTAGCCCGAAATCACAGTAGTTAAGTCCCAGGATATCATCGACCTACAGTTTCGGTTCGCCGTTGCAGATTATGGTCGAAATCTCGAATGATGGGACCGTGAAATCATATTTCGATCAGGTGACATCGTTTAGGGAGTGAATGTCGATACCCACTGGTTGATTGTGAGTATCAAAGTTGGGGAGGATTTGTCGTCTGGCGAAAGCTGTTAAAAGCGTTCGGGTGCGGGGGTAATACAGCAATAAACGGAGGGTTTTAAGCGGTCTGCTTTAATAACATGGTAATCATATTCAACCTGGGAGAGTATGATTAAAACGATGTCAAAACATAACGCTAAAGCACTGTCAAAGTTCATCGAACTGGCGCGCTATATTGCCGCAAATGCGGACGAATCATTAACCCTGGAAACGCTTGCCAGGCGGGTTCATTTGTCGCCGTCACGATTCCAGCGGGTGTTCAAGTCCACTTTTGGCGTATCGCCGAAGAAGTTTCAGCAAGCCGCACGCAGCGAGCGTTTCAAGGCCTTGTTGCGTTCCGGCACCGATATTACCGATGCGATTTTCGAAGCAGGATTCGGCTCCACCAGCCGCGTGTACGGCCAGACCATGCATAACATCGGCATGACCCCCAAACGTTATCGAGCCGGTGGCAAGGGCGAAACCCTGACCTGGGCCTGTCGCGAAACCGTGCTCGGTCCGATTCTGATGGCGGCGACCGACCGGGGAGTCTGCTTCGCCCAGTTTGGCGACTGCTGTGAAAAATTGCTACAGCAACTGCAGAAAGAATTTCCGCAGGCCGAGTTGCAGCTATACCGGGGAAAGACGTCGCATCAGCTCGATCAATGGATTGACGCACTCAACGCCTACATCCAGAATAAGCAGCCTCGCCCGGAGTTACCGTTGGACTTGCAGGGGACTGCGTTTCAAATCAAGGTCTGGGAATTCCTGCTAAGCCTGCAGGATGGTGATGTGATCAGCTATAGCGAACTGGCACAGGGGATCGACAAGCCGAAGGCCGTGCGGGCCGCGGCCTCCGCCTGCGCTGTAAACCGGATTGCGGTACTGGTGCCATGCCACCGAATTTTGCGCGCAGACGGGGGTCTGGGTGGCTACCGCTGGGGTCTTGAACGCAAGCGTGCTTTGCTCGATGCCGAACGAGCGCGTAAGTCGTCGGCAGGATAACAATAGATCAGGCAGCAATGGCACTTACATTAGACCAAAAGTATGGATTTTCGAGATATATCAGGAGTTTAAATGCTCAATAAACTTCAAGGCCGGATAAACGGTGAAAGTTTTCGCGAAGTAAACCGCAGGCGGCGTAGCCGCCGAGGCATTCGCGAAAACTTTCACCGTTTATCCAGTCCTGGCCC
>JAAESG010000174.1 GCA_024229615.1 Gammaproteobacteria bacterium
GAGAAACCAATATCTTACGCCCTGCATCCGCCCTGAACCTACGGATCCAGGTAAGAATAATGTGCGCTCTTCGAACGCGATTGTTAACTGGATCCCGGGGTTCACCGGGATGACAGCCGCTTATGGCGGCTGTCACATGTTTCTTCTATATTGCCCGCCAACCTCGAACAATGCATTCGTAATTTCGCCCAACGAACAGTGGCGTACGGCGTTTACCAGTTCGGCAAAAATATTGTCGTTGTTGATCGCTGCCTGGCGCACGCGCTCCAGCGCATCCTCGCCGGTGTCTGCATGATTTTGCTGAAATTCACTCAAACGTTTGATCTGATTTGTTTTTTCCTCATCTGTCGAGCGTGCCAGTTCGATTTCGTAATCCACCTTGCCCTTCGGGTTGAGAAAGGTATTGACGCCAATAATCGGTAGCGAACCATCGTGTTTGCGGTGTTCATAAAGCATCGACTCATCCTGGATTCGACCGCGCTGGTAACCGGTTTCCATAGCACCGAGGACGCCGCCGCGTTCCGAAATCCGCTCGAATTCCTGCAGCACGGCTTCCTCTACCAGATCGGTCAACTGCTCGATGATAAAAGACCCCTGGTTCGGGTTCTGATTCTTGGCCAGCCCCCATTCATTGTTGATAATCAATTGAATCGCAAGCGCACGTCGCACCGAATCACCCGTCGGAGTCGTAATCGCCTCGTCGAAGGCATTGGTGTGCAGACTATTGCAATTGTCGTAGATTGCTATCAGGGCCTGTAGCGTTGTGCGAATGTCGTTGAAATCCATTTCCTGGGCGTGTAACGAACGTCCCGATGTTTGAATATGGTACTTGAGCTTCTGGCTGCGTTCGTTGGCACCGTACTTGTTTTTCATTGCGACAGCCCAGATGCGCCGCGCAACCCGGCCCATGACCGTGTACTCGGGATCCATGCCGTTGCTGAAAAAGAAGGACAGGTTGGCTGCAAAATCATCGATTTGCATGCCGCGCGCGAGGTAGGTTTCGACGAAGGTAAAACCATTCGCGAGCGTAAACGCGAGTTGCGAAATCGGGTTCGCGCCCGCCTCGGCAATGTGATAACCCGAGATAGAAACCGAGTAAAAATTACGGATACGGTGATTGATGAAATACTGCTGAATATCTCCCATCATCTTGAGTGCGAACTCGGTCGAAAAGATGCAGGTATTCTGTCCCTGGTCCTCTTTCAGAATGTCGGCCTGAACCGTGCCACGAATGTTTTCCATCGACCAGGAACGGATTTTTTCGATTTCCTGGTCGGTCGGAGCGCGTTTGTTTTCCTCCTCGAATTTACTCAACTGTTGCTCGATCGCAGCGTTTAGGTACATCGCCAGAATGATCGGAGCGGGTCCGTTTATCGTCATCGATACTGAGGTCGACGGATTGCACAGATCGAAGCCGTCATAAAGCGCCTTCATATCTTCGAGGGTTGCGATAGAGACTCCCGAGTTACCGACCTTGCCATAGATGTCGGGTCTCTCATCCGGGTCGCAACCGTACAGGGTTACCGAATCGAAAGCGGTCGAGAGCCGCTTGGCCGCGGAATGCGCGGACAATTTTTTGAAACGTTGATTGGTGCGAAAGGCATCGCCTTCACCAGCAAACATACGTGTCGGGTCCTCGTTTTCACGCTTGAAGGCAAAAACCCCGGCGGTAAACGGAAAACTGCCCGGCAGATTTTCCAGCATCAACCATTTCAGCAGCTCGCCATGATCTTCGAAGGAGGGCAGCGATACCTTGGGGATTTTCGAGCCCGACAGGGTTTCATATTTCAATTCGGTGCGAATTTCTCGGTCGCGAATATGCACCACGTACTCGTCGCCGGCATAACTCTGGCGCACTTCAGGCCACTGTTCCAGCAATTTGCCCGCGCCGCGATCGAGCGCGTTTTCACGCTGCTCGATCAATGCTTCAAGTTCAGATGTATCTACCCCGGGTTTACTCGCTGCGAGCATGCGTTTGCTCTCACGCAGTTGCTGGCGTTCTCGTGCCAACGAAACCTGCTGCGCGGTGTGCGCGTGATAATCACGAATGCATGCAGCGATTTCGGCGAGATAGCGCACGCGCTCGGAGGGCACGATGACGCTGCGTGCGGTAGATTTACGGGTAACTACCCTCGGCAAATGACCGTCGCCTGCAGTCAAGCCGAGCTCACCAAGTCTTTGCATGATTTCCTGATAGAGAGCCGTCGTACCATCGTCGTTGAAGCGCGATGCGATGGTGCCAAAGACCGGCATTTCCTCGATTTCCTGGGAGAACGCCTCGCGATTGCGCTGTACCTGTTTACTGACGTCTCTATAGGCATCCTCGGCACCCTTGCGATCGAATTTGTTGATTGCGACGATGTCGGCAAAGTCGAGCATGTCGATTTTTTCGAGCTGGCTTTGCGCGCCAAATTCGGGAGTCATGACGTATAGTGAAGCGTCGACCAATGGCACGATAGCGGCGTCGCCCTGGCCGATCCCCGGTGTTTCGACGATGATCAAATCGAACTCGCACAGCTTGCAGGCCGAGATCACGTCTGCGACCACAGGCGGAATTTCGCCGATCGAATCGCGCGTAGCGATCGAACGCATGTAGATATTGGGATGATCGATCGCATTCATGCGGATGCGATCGCCGAGCAGCGAGCCGCCGGTTTTGCGTCGCGTCGGATCGACCGCAATGATCGCGATCTTGAGAGCATCACCATGATCGAGGCGGAAACGGCGAATAACTTCGTCGGTAAGCGAAGATTTACCCGAACCACCGGTTCCGGTAATGCCGAGCACCGGGATAGTTTGTTTGCTCGCAGATTGAGAAATTTGTTCGCGAAATTCGGTCGTCACCGTATTGTTTTCGAGCGCGCTGATCAGGCTGGCCAGGGCGATGGTATGGTGACCGGATAATGCATCGAGTGAAGTCGGTGCCTGCTGGCCCGGATCGTACTGGCAACGATCCAGCATATCCGTGATCAAGCCTTGCAAGCCCATGGCCTGGCCGTCTTCGGGTGAGTAAATGCGGGTTACGCCATAGGCTTCGAGTTCACCAATTTCGTCCGGAATGATGACGCCACCACCACCTGCGAAGACGCGAATATCGGGGCGACCTTTGTCTTTAAGCATGTCGACCATGTACTTGAGGTACTCGACATGCCCACCCTGGTACGAACTCAGCGCAATCGCATGCACGTCTTCTTGCACCGCGGCGTTGACAATTTCAGCCACGGAGCGGTTGTGGCCGAGGTGAATCACTTCGGCGCCGGACGATTGCAGAATGCGTCGCATGATATTGATCGCGGCATCATGTCCGTCGAAGAGGCTTGCCGCGGTGACGAATCGCAGCTTTAAGTGCTTCTTCGAGCTGGAAGGGATAGTGATCACTTTTTCCTGTGCGGAACTCATAGCGAAAGCCTCAGCGGGATAAAATTTGTTGCAATCTGCGGCGCATTAAACTACCTTACGTTTACGTTAACGTCAACTAATGAATTTTAAATCAATCAGCTTTTACTCGTCAATCCCTTTGATCGTATCGATATGAGCAGTGAATTTGAGCCCAGAGACCCGCAATTCAAAGCGCGGGTAACGCAGAGTTTCAACGAACAGCAAGTCATGCAGACCATCCAGGCAGCTTTGCTTACGGTCGAACCGGGTGTTGTCGAAATTGAGATACCCTACCAACCTGAGCTAACCCAGCAAGATGGATTCATCCATGCCGGTATTTCTTCTACGATCATGGATAGCGCCTGCGGTTACGCGGCTTTCACGCTGATGCCGGCAGAGGCGCGGGTGCTGACGATCGAGTTTAAGGTCAACCTGCTCGCACCCGCCGCCGGAATCCGCTTTCGTGCACTCGGTAAGGTACGCAAAGCCGGGCGCAGCGTGTTTGTCGCTGAATCCGAGCTGTGGGCCAATGCCGATGGTTGCGATCGCCTGGTTGCGAGTATGACAGGAACCCTGATGGCAATTTACCCGAAATAGCTGCAATGAGAGCCCGATGAATCAACCCGAAATTAATAATAAAACCTACGCTATCGGCGAACTGGCTGTGGAGTTCGGCGTTACCTCGCGCGCACTGCGTCTGTACGAGGAAGAAGGCTTGCTCGATCCGCAACGCGAGGGTACTCGACGCATTTATAACGATCGCAACCGCGTTCGCCTGCGTCTGATACTGCGCGGCAAGCGGCTTGGTTGGTCGCTATCCGAGATTCGCGAGTCTTTCGATTTATATGACTCCAGTCTCGGCGAAGAGGCGCAGCTCGAATGGATGCTGGATAAACTTACGCAGCGTCGCGATTCGTTGATCTCGCAGAAAAAGGATATCGATAATGCCCTGGAAGAGCTGGAGCGAATCGCCGCGAACGCAGAGCAGGCATTACATACCCTCCAGGCACAACAACCCAAGACCGGCCACGGCTGACTCCGAGGTAACTCATGATATATATTCCGTCCTTAAACTTTGACCTCGGTGAAACCGTTGATTTGTTGCGCGACGCGGTGGCGGACTTTGCACAGGCCGAGATAGCGCCGCGCGCAGCCGAAATCGACCGTGACAACGAATTTCCGAACGAACTCTGGCCACGCCTGGGCGACATGGGCCTGCTCGGTATCACCGTACCCGAAAGCTATGGTGGCACCGGCATGGGTTATCTCGCGCATATTGTCGCGATGGAAGAAATCAGCCGCGCTTCCGCTTCGGTCGGCTTGAGTTATGGCGCACACTCGAATCTGTGCGTCAATCAGATAAACCGCAACGGCAACGAGGCACAAAAGCAAAAATACCTGCCCAAACTGATCAGCGGGGAGCATATCGGTGCCCTCGCCATGTCCGAGCCGGGTTCCGGTTCGGATGTTGTCAGCATGCAGATGAAAGCCGAAAAAACCGACGCTGGTTATCTGTTGAACGGCACCAAGATGTGGATTACCAATGGTCCCGATGCCGATTTGATCGTGGTCTACGCGAAAACTGATGCAGCCGCGGGATCGCGTGGAATCAGTGCTTTCCTGGTTGAGCGAGCGTTTGGTTTTTCCACGGCTCAAAAGCTCGACAAGCTCGGTATGCGCGGATCTAACACCGGCGAACTGGTGTTCCAGAACGTCGAAGTACCCGCTGAGAATTTGCTTGGCGAACTCAATCGAGGCGCCGCGGTGCTGATGAGCGGGCTTGATTTCGAACGAGCAGTTTTGTCAGCCGGACCTACCGGGATCATGCAAGCCTGCATGGACTCGGTCGTGCCCTATGTTCATGAGCGCAAGCAATTCGGTCAGCCGATTGGGGAATTTGAGCTGATGCAGGGTAAGCTGGCTGACATGTACACCACGATGAATGCGACCAAGGCCTATGTCTATGCCGTCGGTAAAGCTTGCGATCGCGGCGAAACCACGCGCAAGGACGCCGCCGGGGCGATTCTGTACGCCGCTGAAAAGGCGACCTGGATGGCGCTGGAGGCAATCCAGGCACTGGGCGGAAACGGATATACCAATGAGTTTCCGGTTGGGCGATTGCTACGCGATGCCAAACTATACGAAATCGGCGCAGGCACTTCTGAGATACGCCGCATGCTGATCGGGCGGGAACTCTTCAATGAAACAACTTAAAACAATTCCGAGACTATCATGAATGAAAATATTGTCATTACCGGCGCCGCACGTACCCCAATGGGTGGATTCCAGGGTGTCCTCTCCGATGCCAGTGCGGCCCAGCTTGGCGCTGCCGCGATCGAAGCAGCAGTGCAACGCAGCCAGCTTCAGGCTGATGCAATCGACGAAGTGATCATGGGATGTGTACTACCGGCCGGGCAAGGGCAGGCGCCAGCACGTCAGGCCAGTCTCGGCGCGAAACTGCCATTGTCAACCGGGTGTACCACGATCAACAAGATGTGTGGCTCGGGGATGAAGGCGACCATGTTGGCACACGACCTGCTGCGTGCGGGAAGCAACCGGGCGATGATCGCCGGTGGCCTCGAGAGTATGACTAACGCACCCTACCTGTTGACCAAGGCGCGAGGTGGCATGCGCATGGGACACGGGCAGGTATTTGATCATATGTTTCTCGATGGGCTCGAAGACGCCTATGACAAGGGCAAGCTGATGGGGGTGTTTGCCGAAAACACCGCGGATAAGTATGGTTTCACGCGCGAACAACAGGACGAGTTTGCGATTACCTCGCTGAGACGCGCCCAGGCCGCTATCGAAAGCGGCGCCTTCAAGGATGAAATCACACCGGTTGTGATCAAGACACGCCGTGGAGAAGTCACGGTCGATACCGACGAACAGCCGTTCAACGCCAATATCGACAAGATTCCGAGCCTGCGACCCGCGTTTCGTGCGGATGGTACCGTTACCGCAGCAAATTCCAGTTCGATTTCCGACGGCGGCGCGGCGCTGGTGTTGATGGGTGAGTCCGAGGCCGAAAGACGTGGCGTAAAACCGATTGCGGTGATTCGCGCCCACGCAACCCACGCGCATGAACCGGAATGGTTTACCACGGCCCCGGTCGGCGCGATCAAAAAAGTCCTGGAGGCTGCCAACTGGTCCAGCGACGAAGTCGATCTGTACGAAATTAACGAAGCCTTCGCGGTTGTTACCATGGCCGCGATGACGGATCTCGACCTCGATCACGCCAGGGTCAATATCAATGGTGGTGCCTGCGCGCTCGGCCATCCGATCGGCGCCTCGGGTGCGCGCATTATCGTAACCCTGCTCGCCGCACTGCAAAGGCGGGGATTGAAAAAAGGCGTTGCCGCTTTGTGCATCGGTGGCGGAGAAGCGACCGCGATCGCGCTAGAGCTGATCTAGGCGACCCGATGAGCCTCAGCGAAGAACATCGCCTGATCCGTGACAGCGTGCGCGACTTCGTGCAGCAGCGAATCCTGCCGTTTTCCGCCGACTGGGACCGGGATAGCCATTTTCCGCAAGTCCAGCTTAAGGAAATGGCCGAACTCGGCCTGTTCGGCATGTTTATCCCCGAGAAATGGGGGGGTAGCGGCACCGACTATTTGTCTTTTGCGCTCGCCATCGAGGAGGTCGCAGCCGGTGATGGCGCCTGTTCGACTATTCTCAGTGTCAATAACTCGGTTGTCTGCGGCGTTTTACTCGCCTCGGGCAGTGAATTTCTCAAGCATACCTACCTCAAGCCACTCGCCTCGGGGGCAAAGCTGGGCTGTTTTTGCCTGACCGAGCCTCAGGCGGGCTCCGACGCGGCTGCGCTCAGCACTCGAGCCGATAAAAAGGCTGATGGTTACTGTTTGAACGGCAGCAAGGCCTTCATTACCTCCGGCGCCAATGCGGATGTCGCGATAGTGTTCGCGGTCACTGACCCTGATGCTGGCAAGAAGGGCATTAGTGCGTTCGTGGTACCTACCGACAACCCCGGTTATCAGGTGGGCAGTATCGAACAGAAAATGGGGCAGCATGCTTCTGACACCGCGCAGATCTTCCTCAAGGATTGCCTGCTGCCGTCCAGCCACCTGATCGGAGTGGAAGGAGAGGGTTACAAAATTGCATTGATGAATCTGGAGAGCGGAAGAATCGGCATAGGCGCGCAATGCGTTGGCATGGCGCGGGCTGCCTACGAATGTGCGCTGGCCTACGCCAACGATCGTGTCAGCTTTGGAAAATCACTACTCGAACACCAGGCGGTCGCCTTCCGTCTCGCGGATATGGCGACCCAACTCGAAGCGGCGCGTTTGATGGTGCACAACGCGGCCCGCTTGCGCGATGCGGGAGAACCATGCCTGAAACAGGCCAGCATGGCCAAGCTATTCGCGTCGGAGGCGGCCGAGAAAATATGCTCGGATGCGATTCAGGTGCTGGGTGGTTATGGTTATTTGCGCGATTATCCGCTCGAACGCATCGCGCGCGATGTGCGTGTCGCGCAGATCTATGAAGGCACCAGCGACATACAACGTATGGTCATCGCTCGTCAACTGGCCGCAGAACTATGAGTGTTATCGATTCCAAAATCAGTAATCGTGCGAGCGAATTCCAGCAAAACCGGGATGCGATGCAGGCGCTGGTCGACGACCTGCGCGCGAAGGTTGCGGCGATTACCGAGGGTGGCGGTGAACGCGCACGTGAAAAGCACCTCGGTCGCGGAAAGTTGTTGCCGCGTGAACGAATCGACAAGTTGGTAGATCCGGGCTCACCATTTCTTGAAATTGGTCAGTTCGCGGGTTTCGAACTGTATGGCGATGATAATATTGCCGCGGGCGGATTGATCACCGGGATCGGTCGGGTCAACGACCTGGAATGCATGATTGTCGCCAATGATGCGACTGTGAAAGGTGGTACCTATTTCCCGATTACGGTGAAGAAGCATTTACGCGCGCAAGCCATCGCCGCCGAAAACAACCTGCCCTGTATCTATCTCGTCGATTCGGGTGGCGCGCATTTGCCAAGTCAGGATGAAGTCTTTCCCGATCGCGAGCACTTCGGTCGCATATTTTACAACCAGGCGAATATGTCGGCGCGCGGTATCCCGCAGATCGCCGTGGTGATGGGTTCCTGTACCGCGGGCGGCGCTTACGTTCCTGCGATGTGCGATCAATCTATTATCGTCAGGGAGCAGGGCACCATTTTTCTTGGCGGGCCGCCTCTGGTTAAGGCAGCGACCGGTGAAGTGGTAAGCGCCGAGGACCTGGGCGGTGCCGATGTGCATGCACGTATTTCGGGTGTCGTCGATCACTACGCGCAAAATGATGACCATGCACTCGTGCTGGCGAGGGATATTGTCGCCTCACTCAACCGGGTCAAGCAGCCCGATATCGTGCTGCGTCCCGTGGTCGAGCCCAAATATCCGGTGCAGGATCTCTACGGCATTGTTCCGACGAGCCTGCGCAAGCCATTCGATATCCGTGAGATTATCGCTCGCCTGGTGGATGGCAGTGAATTCAGTGAATTCAAGCAGCTCTACGGTACCACGTTGATTTGCGGATTCGCGCATCTCTATGGCGTTCCAGTCGGGATCGTCGCCAACAACGGCATCCTGTTTTCCGAATCGGCGTTAAAAGGAGCTCATTTTATCGAACTCTGTGCGAAACGCCGCATTCCTCTGGTTTTCCTGCAGAACATCACCGGATTCATGGTGGGTCAGAAGTACGAGCAGGGTGGTATCGCGCGTGATGGCGCGAAGATGGTTACCGCGGTAGCCTGCGCCCGGGTGCCCAAGTTGACCCTCGTTGTTGGCGGCAGCTTCGGCGCCGGCAACTACGCGATGTGCGGTCGCGCCTACGGTGGTCGCTTCCTGTGGATGTGGCCGAATGCGCGCATTTCAGTGATGGGCGGCGAGCAGGCGTCGACGGTACTGGCGCAGGTCAAACGCGATGGTATCGAAGCCCGGGGCGAGCACTGGAGCGAACAGGATGAAACCGCGTTCAAGGATCCGATTCGTAGTCAGTACGAATCGCAGGGCCATCCCTACTATGCCTCAGCACGTTTATGGGACGACGGGATTATCGATCCGGCTGATTCGCGCCTGGTGCTCGGGCTTGGCCTGTCGGCGGCATTGAATGCCCCGGTCGAAAAAACCGAGTTTGGCATCTTCCGGATGTAGCCGCGATGTGGATGTCTCAAACTGTTAAAAGCGCATACACCCCGATCCGGGTCGGAGCCAGCTAATGTTCGGCAAGATTCTGATTGCCAATCGAGGCGAAATCGCGGTACGTGTTGCCAGAACCGCACAACGGCTTGGCGTTAGCAGCGTCGCAGTTTATTCGAGCGCGGATAGCCAGGCACTGCATCTTGACGCCTGTGATGAAGCCTATTGCATCGGTGCCGCCGCGGCCAGCGAGAGTTACCTCAACGCTGCCAGGATATTACAGGTGGCGAAACAATGCGGAGCGCTGGCAATACATCCGGGCTACGGATTTTTATCTGAAAATGCGGCCTTTGCACGCGCCTGCGAAAGCACGGGTATCGTATTTATCGGACCGCCGGCGACTGCGATCGAGTCCATGGGTTCGAAGAGCCAGTCAAAACTGTTGATGGAGCGAGCAGGCGTACCGCTGATTCCAGGTTACCACGGTGACGATCAGGCAGATGACAGACTCGCGGTCGAGTCTCGGGCTATTGGCTATCCGCAATTGATCAAGGCCAGTGCCGGTGGTGGTGGCAAGGGTATGCGCCTGGTCGAGGCGGAAAAGGATTTTGGCGAAGCCCTGGTCTCTGCGCGGCGTGAGGCGAGTGCGTCTTTCGGCGACGACAAGGTTTTAATCGAGCGTTACCTGCGCCAGCCGCGGCATGTCGAAATGCAGATATTTGCCGATAGTCATGGTAATTGCGTGCACTTGTTCGAACGGGACTGTTCGATTCAGCGTCGCCACCAAAAGGTGCTCGAAGAAGCACCGGCCCCCGGACTTGGCGACGAACTGCGCAAGCAAATGGGTGATACCGCGATCAATTGTGCGCAAGCTATCGGTTATCTCGGTGCCGGCACAGTAGAGTTTTTGCTCGACGCAGACGGCAATTATTACTTCATGGAAATGAATACGCGGCTGCAGGTGGAACACCCGGTTAGTGAAATGATCACCGGACAAGACCTGGTTGAATGGCAATTGCGGGTGGCTGCGGGTGAGCCACTGCCTTTGCAACAGGCTCAAATTACCATGCGGGGTCATGCACTTGAAGCGCGCATTTATGCGGAAAACCCGGAGCGTGGCTTTATGCCTGCCGCGGGGCAGATCAGCTACCTGCAACTACCCGAACTCGATCCCGGGGTACGTGTCGATACCGGGGTCCGTTGCGGTGATTATATCGGTATCAACTATGACCCGATGATTGCCAAGCTGATCGTACATGCGCCCGATCGGATGACCGCGGTGGCGCGTCTATCGAGGGCATTACGGCAATACCGGATTCTGGGTTTGAATACCAACCTGGCTTTTCTCGCACGACTGGTGGAGATGCCTGAGTTTATCGCAGCTGATTTCGACACGAGTTTTATTGCGACCCACCATACTGCGCTGTTTGAGCGGGACGATGAATGTCTTGCGCGAGCGCTGATACTGGCGGCCGCCGCGTTGCTACCGGCGCTCGATAAACGTACAACCTCCAACACTTCTCAGTCAGCCTGGGATTTGCGTGATCACTGGCGGATGAATCTGCTGGCGAGTCAGGTTGTCAGCCTGGCGCACAAGGGTTTGAGGCATGAAATCCTGATTCGGCGCGGTGAACATGGTTGGCATTTTGGCTGCGGGGATTTTGAGTGTTTGCTTGCCGGTAAATGGATAGATAAGCAGTCGATGCGTGTGGAAATTAATAGCGAACGGGTCGAGTTTCCAGTGCTAATCGACGAAGATGCGATCGCACTGGTTTACCGGGGACAGACATTTCAGTTTGAGATTTTTAACCCGGTACACGATGTTGAGGGCAATGCCGCCGATGCCGATCATCCGCGCGCACCGATGTCGGGAGCGGTTGTTGCGCTACCGGTGGCGGTCGGGGATACTGTCGAGCCCGGCACTACCCTGGTAGTGATCGAGGCGATGAAAATGGAACACGCAATCGTTGCGCAAGTAAACGCGAGTGTCAGTGAAATCCTGGTCGCAGTTGGCGATCAGGTCGAGGAAGGAGATACCCTGGTATTGATGGAGGTCGAGTAAACCAATGAGTTTTCCCAAGCAGGTCAAGATCGTCGAGGTCGGACCCCGTGATGGTTTGCAGAATGAAGCTAGTACCGTGCCTGCCGATATCAAGGTGCACCTGGTTGAAAAGCTCGCCGATGCGGGCCTCCCGGTGATCGAAGTCGGCGCCCTGGTGTCTCCAAAATGGGTGCCACAAATGGCGACCAGTAGCGAGGTTTTCACGCGGATCGATAAACGCTCCGGTATATCCTATCCGATGTTGGTGCCAAACCTGAAGGGATTGGAGCTTGCCCTTGCGGCAGGCGTGCAAGAGATTGCCCTGTTTGCCGCAGCGAGCGAAACCTTTTCGCAAAAGAATACCAATTGTTCCATCGCCGAAAGCATCGAGCGTTTCAACGATGTGATCGATCAGGCGCAGGCGGCTGGCGTCAAGATACGCGGCTATGTCTCCTGTGTGCTGGGTTGTCCTTACGAAGGAAAGGTTTCCTTCGATACGGTCTCGATGATTACCCAGAAACTTTTCGAGAAGGGCTGTTACGAAGTGTCACTCGGTGACACCATAGGTGTCGGTACTGCGGGTGAGGCTCAGGATCTGGTTGAGATCCTCATGAAACATGTTTCGGCACAGCAGCTGGCGGCACATTTTCACGATACCTATGGCCAGGCGTTAGCCAATATACACGCGGTAATGCAATGCGGGGTAGCCGTTGTCGACAGCTCGATCGCTGGTTTGGGGGGCTGTCCCTATGCGAAGGGTGCAACCGGTAATGTTGCTACAGAAGATGTGGTTTACATGCTTAACGGTATGGGAATAGAAACCGGTGTCGATATGGATCGGTTGCTCGAGGCCGGGCGTTTTATCAGCAATTTTCTCGGGCGCGAGCCGGTCTCTCGTGCGGCGACCGCATTACTGCGAAAAAAAGCGGGTTAGCGCAATGGGATTACCCGAAGCCGCTCCCCGAAAGAAGCATCATCATCGTCAAATTGATTGCGAAGGTTTTTTGCGTGACGATGGACTCTGGGACATCGATGTACACATGGTTGATACGCGTACCTATGATTGCGGTTATGATGAGCAGCATCGAGGTGGAGTCATCAAGGCGGGAGAGCCGGTGCACGATCTGTGGTTGCGCTTCACCATCGATCTCGATTTTTTAATCCACGATGTACAGGCGTCTTCGGAGCAAACGCCATTCAGCATTTGTCCGCGAGCGGCGGAATCCATGCGTGCGCTGATTGGATTGCGCATCGGCTGGGGCTGGAAAAAGCAGGTACGCGAGCGTGTCGGTAATGACAGAAGTTGCACCCACCTGATGGATTTGCTTGGGCAGCTGGCCGCTACATCCTATCAGACTTTGCACGCTGCGCTGGAAGAACGTGAAGCCGGGCGTGAAGCGCGGGAGCGGCCACCGATTATCGATACCTGCATCGCATTGTCAGCCAGCGGTGAGGTGGTAAAAAACCGCTGGCCCGAGTATTACACACCGCCAGTTAACGAGGAATCTCAATCATGACGGTCGCCCTGGCTTTCGATATATACGGTACCTTGATCGACCCGCATGGTGTCGTCGATGAGCTAGAAAAACACCTCGGGGAGGGCGCGCAGGCATTTTCGAATATATGGCGCGATAAACAACTCGAATACACCTGGCGTCGGGGATTGATGGGCCGTTACGAAAACTTTCCGGTTTGCACTCGACAGGCGCTGGATTATACCGATAGCCTGATGCAGACCCATCTGGATGAATCGATGAAGGCGGCTTTGATGCAGGTTTATCGAGTGTTGCCCGCTTATGACGATGTGCCTGAAAGTCTGCAGGCGCTTAAAGACGCTGGCTTTCGTCTGTTTGGTTTCTCCAATGGTGTGGCCGATGCGGTTCAGGGATTACTCGAGCACGCCGGTATCGATTCATTTTTCGATGGCGTTGTCAGCGTCGATGCATTGCAAACCTTTAAACCCGATCCGAAAGTCTATCGACATGTGGTCGAAGTCATGGGGAGCGATATTGAAAACTGCTGGCTTGTTTCGAGCAATGGATTCGATGTCATCGGTGCCGTGTCGAGTGGAATGAAAGCTGCGTGGCTGAAGCGTTTCAGCGGTGTGGTTTTTGATCCCTGGGGTATCGAACCGACCCTGGAGATTCATGGTTTAGATGAACTTCCTCAGAAAATACCCTCCTGACCCGAATGGCACCTACTTAAGCTCGCAACCTATCGCCTTACCAACCCAACTGAGGCCGGACAAACGATGAAAGTTTTCGCGAATGCCTCGGCGGCTATGCCGCCTGCGGTTTACTTCGCGAAAACTTTCATCGTTTGTCCGGCCTCGAAGATTCTTGGGTATTTGAGTTCTGGATAGGTTTCGAAAATCCATGCTTTCGGTCTAATGTCAGTGCCATTGCCTCCTGATATCAATCACTTGTAGTCATTAGAAAATATATTTGTTGCGGCGCAACAAAATGCTTGACATATTTCTTCGTGCCCCTTAATATAGTTTCTATTGTTGCAGTGCAGCATAATTTGAATGTTACTTAACTACCTTTATCGGGGAAACTAAAATGTACGAAGATTTCATCAAAATGGCTCAAGAAAGCCTCAAACCCGTTATGAAACTGGCCGAAAACAATACTGCTCTGGCGGTTAAATTGATGAAGGCTCAGTCTGATAACGCCGCAGAATTGATGCAAAACAACCTGGCACACGTTCAGGCACTGGTCGAAACCAAAGACTTGAATGTTGCCGTTGAATTGCAACAGAAGTATGTCGAAGCCCTTAACGAAAAGCTGACCACTGTTGCCAAAGATAACGCTGCAGCCGTCGAAGCCGCCGTTACTGAAGCGGGCAAGATTTTTGAAGGCTCACTGGCTGATGTTCAGGCACAGGCCAGGAAAACCGCGCAAAACATCGAAAAGGAAATTACCAAGGCAAGCAAGAAAGCGGCTTAATGCGGCTTCCTTTGGAGTTGCGTTGACCCAGGTCAAGGCGATTCCTAAAGATTTACTCCTCCAATGTTTAGGCCCGACGGTATAATAGCCCCGGGCCTTTTTTTTTACAGAAAATAAAAA
>JAAESG010000175.1 GCA_024229615.1 Gammaproteobacteria bacterium
ATTATCGCCAGCCTGTTGCTCACGTTCACGATTTCATTTGACGAGTTCATTCTTGCTTTCTTCCTCTCCGGCAACGAGACGACGCTGCCGGTCTACATCTGGGGCCAGATGCGATTCCCCACGAAACTGCCGATCATATTGGCGCTCGGCGCCTGTATCCTGATGGTTTCCTTCGTTGTGGTTACCTTTGCCGAATGGTACAGGCGGCGCGGGGTGCAACTAAAAACAAATTCTGGAGTTTAATTCACGTGTCAGACGAATCATTTATTTCAATTCAGGAAGTGAGCAAGCATTTCGGTGACGTGCATGCCGTGGATCGTGTCAGCATCGATATCGCCCGCGGCGAGTTCTTCTCACTGCTCGGCCCATCGGGTTGCGAAAAAACCACCCTGTTGCGCTTGCTTGCCGGCCTTGAGTTCCCAACCATGGGAGAAATCTATATCGATGGTCAGGCCATGTCATCGGTACCGGCAAACCACCGCCCGGTGAATATGGTGTTCCAGAGTTACGCCATTTTCCCGCACCTGAACGTGAAACAGAACATCGGCTATTCCCTGGTCCAGGACAAACTTCCAAAAGCAGAGTTCGATGCCAAAGTCGGTGAGATGCTGGAACTCATCAAGCTGCCCGGCTACGAAGACCGCGCCTCGCATGAGCTTTCGGGTGGTGAGCGTCAGCGTGTTGCGCTGGCGCGTGCGTTGATCAGGCG
>JAAESG010000176.1 GCA_024229615.1 Gammaproteobacteria bacterium
CTCAATACCGGTCAGCGCACCATACTCATGTACTGCATCGGTCATCAACCGATGTTGTGGTATATCACGATCATCCCAGAGCCTGCCTTCGACAAAGGGCATTAATTCCGAGCTCGGATGTATTTCGACTTCCTGGGTACAAATCACTCCCCAGCCACCTTCGGCTTTAACCCGACGATTCGCAGCTTCGGCACGTGGGCGAGCATGTCCCAGAGTGTTACAGTGGGGTACCTGATAAAAACGATTCTTCGTGGTAACCGGGCCTATCTGAACCGGTTCGAACAGAATGTCGTATTTCGGATCTCGACTCATGCAAAAGGCTCAAGCGTTGTCGCAACAATACGGTCGCGGCGTAAATCATTATCGGATTCTGCTTCACCAAGTTCACGGGCGGCTTTATGCCCCGAATATACCGCGGTCGCGATGATGCCGGGTGCTGCACAATCACCAATGCGTTGCAGACTTTTAAATTTGTCTTTATCTGTCTGTAAAGATAACCATAGCGAATCCTCTGGTAGTCTGGCGGTTAGCGGAATAAGACAACCGGCTTCGACCTCGATGACATTGCCACTAAAAACGCATTCCAACTGTGCCACTTTACCATCCCAGCTGCCCAGTCCTTTATCTGACAGCATAGTTACATCGGCTGCAATCAAAGTTTGCATGTGCTGGGTTTGCTCCTCGGTATAGCTGGTCCAGCCACCAATCCGTGCTTCAGGAGTAACCATCGTCACAGCAAGACCCGCTTCGCGTAATTTTAACGCGATTGCCCAACCGAGGTAATAATGATCGTCATCGTAAATCAGTACCGACCCTGAAGGTATCTTGCCATCCAGTATCGACTCAACCGAGAACACCGAATCAAGTTCGCAGCCATCAAAGGGCGAGTTTCGATAACGCCCCACACCGTCATTACGCCAACTTGCGCCGGTAGCAACGATGACATGCTGCATTTCAAGTTCTACTACGGCTTCGGCATCGAGCCGATTATCCGGGTATATTGCTACATTTGGCATTTTGACCAGTTGCCCCAGTCGCCAGTCGCGCACTCGCGCCCATTCCGATAACCCGGGTAAGGCACATTCCCGATTAATTCGCCCTCCTGGCTCAAAA
>JAAESG010000177.1 GCA_024229615.1 Gammaproteobacteria bacterium
GGTGTTCGAGCTGATGAATCTCGTGGTATTCAAGACCTTCCCCTCCGTGAATGCAGCCTACAAAGAAGAAGGCGAGTCGATCGGGGTTTCGATCACCTCGGTGTACAACAAACTCAACGGCATTGAGAGTACGACTTCGGCCGCGCTCGTTCGTGACACGGCGAAGGAAAAAGCCGAGATCATCGAGAGCATGGCAGGACAATGCGCGCCTTGGTTACCCGGCTTTCGGATCAAGGAACTCGATGGAAACTGCATCGAAGCCACGGAACATCGCTTGGAAGTGCTGCGAAACACCAATGCGGGGGCTTTACCGGGAAAATCGCTGGTCGTGTACGACCCGATGTTGGAAATGGCTACCGATGTATTCCCTTGTGAAGATGGTCACGCCCAAGAGCGCTCCCTGCTTGGGCAGGTATTGCCGACGGTGCGAGAAAACGACGTATGGATCATGGATCGAAACTTCTGTGTGCGCAGCTTTCTCCTCGGCATTGCCAACCAGGATGGTTATTTTCTTTGTCGCCAACACAAGGGGCTTTCCTTTACCGTGCTCAGTGCGTTGCGAAAGGTCGGAACGACCGAGTCCGGAAAGGTTTACGAACAGCGCATCGAGATCGTCGATGACGAGGGCAAAGCCCATCAATATCGTCGGATAAAGGTCTGCCTGAAAAAGGCCACGCGCGATGGCGAAACCGAACTGTTCCTCCTTACGAATCTGGCCAAATCGGTGGCCGACGCCAAGCTGATTGCCGATATGTACCGAAAGCGCTGGAGAATAGAAACCATGTTCCAAGAACTCGAGGCGCACCTGCATTCGGAGATCAATACGCTGGGATATCCGAAAGCTGCACTGTTTGGTTTTTGCGTTGCGCTGGTTGCCTACAATGCATTGGCGGTGGTCAAGGCGGCGTTACGCGCAATACACGGTGAGGAAAAGATCGCCAACGAACTCTCGGGCTACTACATAGCCGGAAATATTAGCCGAAGCTATGACGGTATGATGGTCGCCATCCCCGAAAAGGAATGGCTCGTCTTTCACACGATGCCA
>JAAESG010000178.1 GCA_024229615.1 Gammaproteobacteria bacterium
CATTTTTTAGCTTAGGAAAGAGGAAATAATGAAGCCAAACATAAGAGGAGGTTGATCATGAGAAAAATCACGACAATCATTCTTATGGTTACCGCCTTGGCGTTTGCGTACACCGGCGTATTCGCTAAGGAGTGGAAAAAGATCCGAATCGGGGTAGAAGGCGCGTACCCGCCGTTTAGCCAAGTCACGCCGGACGGAAAGCTGGTCGGCATCGACATCGACATCGCCAATGCCTTGTGCGAGGAGATGGGCGCCGAGTGCACGATGGTGCAGCAGGACTGGGACGGCATCATTCCCGGGCTGCTGGCACGTAAGTACGACGCCATCATTGCCTCGATGGCGATCACGGAGAAGCGCAAGAAGCAGGTGGCGTTCACCGATCCGTACTACAACACGCCGAACAAGTTCGCGCGCAAGAAGGGCTCGGGCATCGAGATTAACAAGGCCAGCCTCAAGGGCAAGTCTGTGGGCGTCCAGCGCGCGACCATCCACGCCGACTTTGTCAAGGCGGAGTTCGGCGATGTCGTCGACCTCAAGCTGTATGCGACGCAGGAAGAAGCGTACCTCGATGCTGTGGCTGGGGATGTCGATCTGCTGCTCGCGGATGCGGTCGCCATGAACGAAGGATTCCTGAAGACCGACCAGGGCAAGAATTGGGAGTTCGTGGGTCCGGACTACACCGGCCCAGGCGGCGCCGGCATCGCCATCCGCAAGGGCGACAAGGATCTGGTCGAGCTCTTCAATAATGCGATCGATGCCATACTGGCGGACGGCACGTACGAGAAGATCAAGAATAAGTATTTTGGCGTTGAGTAGCAATGTACCTATGGACCGTCGGGGTGATAGTAACATTGAAATCTAACATCACACTCGACCCGACGCCGAGAAACGTTCGCGGCGCTTCTCGGCGAAGTTCACGTGGCGGCGTGGGTCAACCGATAACGGGTGATGCCTTAGAGTCATTGAAACACCTGTTTGATTAGCCATAAAGGAGTACAGATCTATGGTGGAATCAATGGATACCCAAATCGCACAACTTGCGGACTTTCTCCGACAAAGCCAGAGAGCGGTCGTCTTTAGTGGAAGGGGCATCAGTACCGAATCCGGTCATCCAAAGTTCCGCAAGCCTTTTAAGATCGTTGAATTTAGTGATTTTATTGGCTCCGAAGATATTAGACGTGAATTCTGGAGAAATCAGTTCTCTGGCGGCGGTTTGGATTGGTCTCATCTGGAGCCCAACAAGGGACATTTGGCAGTGGCGAAACTGGTGGAACTTGGTAAAGTCAATAATGTTATGACCCAGTGTGTCGATAACTTGCACCGGCGATCAGGCGTTCCCGATGACCACTTGATTGAATATCATGGGAACTCAACCTACGCTGCGTGCATAGATTGCA
>JAAESG010000179.1 GCA_024229615.1 Gammaproteobacteria bacterium
GATGCCTTCCTTGTATCTATGGTAGCGACTCCGGTGCAAATGGTTGAGCGTATTATTATTTGCGACTTCGCCCCAGATTGACAACCAGGCGCGCAGGTTCGAACGGTTGAAACTGTGCTCATCGAAGCTGGTTTCGACGATCGCCACCAACTTTTGGTGAGGGTCATCACTGTGTACATTCTGTACCAGATGTTCGGTCATGTAGGCATAGATGCAAATCAACAACTCGTCCTTGGTTTTGAAATGATGATTGATTAGGCCCCGTGAAACCCCGGCCTGTTTACAGATCTGATCGATGGTAAAGCCCGACATCCCGCCCTTACCGAGACATTCAATGCCCGCCCGCATTAGCTCCAGTCGGCGTTGCTCAGCGGATTTACGACGATAGGCAATTTTCTTTTTGGATTTCGGCATATTTTTAGAGCGTTACACAATCAAGTTTTGATTGCATCAGAATACTCCTTGTTGTACGATCGTTCAACTAATTCACAGTGGCGAGAATAGATTAAATGGCACGCAATCCTCGTTACGACGTATTATTTGAACCGGTCCAGATAGGACCTGTCAGCGCACCAAATCGGTTTTATCAAACTCCGCATGCGACTGGCATGGGCAACATGATGCCGAATAGTTCGGTCGCATTACGTGCACTCAAGGCCGAGGGTGGTTGGGGCGTAGTGTGCACCGAGTACTGCTCCATCCATCCCAGTTCTGACGAAACGCCTTATGCTTATCTCAGCCTATGGGATGACGAAGATACCCTGCAGCTCGCTGCGACCAGCAAGGCGATACACGCACATGGTTCGCTCGCCGGCATCGAGTTATGGCATGGTGGAAGTCACTCCAATAATCGCGGTACACGCGAAGTCGCTTTAGCACCGATGGCCGGATCGGCTAAATACATTGGACCCACCCAGGTCAAGGGTATGGATCTCACCGATATCGATCGGTTTCGTGGCTGGCATCGGGATGCCGCATTGCGCGCTCAGCAAGCGGGATTTGATATCGTATATGTCTACGCGGGCCACGACTACTTGCCTTTTCAGTTTCTTTCCCCCCTTTCAAACCAGCGTCAAGATCAATATGGTGGTTCATTCGAAAACCGTGCGCGCTTGTTGCGTGAACTCATCGAAGATACGCGCGAAGCGATTGGTGACCGCTGTGCGGTCGCGGTTCGCCTGGCCATAGATGAACTACATGGAGATCACGGGGTAACCAGTTCCGGTGATGGCCGCAGAATCATCGAGTATCTGGGCGAACTACCCGATTTGTGGGACATCGCGCTGGGCGGCAGCCTCGGCAACGATTCCTGCAGTTCGCGATTCTCTTCAGAAGGTTACCAGGAACAATATGCAAGCGAGGTTAAATCCCTGACTTCAAAGCCAGTGGTAAATGTCGGCAGATTCACTTCCCCGGATACCATGGTCGGACAGATCAAACGTGGAGTGCAGGATTTTATTGGCGCAGCGCGACCATCAATAGCCGATCCATTTCTTCCGCACAAGATTAGTCAGGGCCGTGAAGACGAAATACGTGAATGTATCGGTTGCAATATTTGCCGCTCGGCAAACAACGAGGGCTCACCTTTGCGTTGCACTCAGAATCCGACTATGGGTGAAGAGTGGCGCCGTGGCTGGCACCCGGAAAACTTCAAACCTGCGAATCAACCTGCTTCTATGCTCGTAATTGGCGGTGGTCCCGCAGGTCTTGAAGCTGCCTTGACTCTCGGCAAGCGAGGACATCAGGTTACGCTTGCGGAGGCTTCGTCGGTACTCGGTGGTCGCGTCGTCCGGGAGTCCAGCCTACCCGGTTTGCAAAACTGGATCCGGGTTCGGGATTATCGCACTTACATGCTGGGGCAAATGGAAAATGTTGATATATATCTGGACAGTAATCTAAGCACCGCGGACATCGAAGAATTCGCGGCCGATGCCGTCGTGATCGCCACCGGCTGCTACTGGCGACGCGACGGCCTCGGTGCCAGCGTTAGTTCGCCGCTGTCGATACGCGAAAACCACAACCTGTTTACCCCCGATGATATTTTTAACGGCGCCAGTATCAGTGGGGATATTCTGATCTACGATGACGATCACTACATGATGGCAGGTGCACTGGCAGAAATGTTCCTGGCTGCCGGACATAAAGTTAGGTACGTGTCACCCGCGACAACGGTATCCAGCTGGACCGCGATGACCGATGAACAGGATTTCATCCAGTCTAAGCTCCTGTCGATGGGATTAAGCACCAGCTTTTCACAAAAAATCGACAAAATAGTGGAAAATTGTATGTATACCAATTGTATACATAGCGAAAAACCGATTCAGCATACATTCGAAAATCTGGTCCTGGTAACAGGCCGGGAAAGTAACGATCGTGTGTTCCGCGAACTGAATGTTCCCGCATTTCGCATTGGTGATTGCCTGGTGCCTTCAAGCATCGCGGACGCCGTTTATTCCGGACACAAATTTGCGCGCGAATATGATGAAGACCCTGTATCGCTAATCGCAAAACGCGAGCGCGCATTACTGCAACCCAATACCACGCTTCACCTCGAGGACCAGGCATGACTACGACAAATCGACGCCGCAGCCGTATACCCCGTGCCTTGGATCAGATTTCTCAGCCTGCGTGGAAAACACTGAGCTACCAACATTCTGCGCACGAATTGTTATCAGTAGACGCAATCGAATCGATCCATCAGGCTGGATTGAAAATATTGCAGGAAACCGGCATGGCGATACTGTCGGAAAATGCACGACAGCACTTTAACGCGGCTGGCTTCGACGTCAACCATGAAACGAGTATCGTTCGCTTCGACCCCGATCTTATCGAGTCATTGGTCAATTTGGCGCCCTCGTCTTTTACCCTGCGCGCACACGATGGAACGCTACGAAAATGCATTCTATTCACCGTTGATATCCAATTGGGACAATCATGAAACCTGGCTCGAAGCAGGTTCGGTCTCAAGCGCCCAACGCGCCAACCAGGTCTGGAAGCAACTGTTGCGTGAGTATCAGCAACCGCCGATCGATTCTGGCATTGACGAAGCGCTACAGGATTACGTCGCACGGCGCAAAATCGAAATCGGCCAGACCAATTGAATCGAGTCTATTCAGTCGAGGGCTAGTCGTGTTGAATTTCAACTATTCCACCTTACGAGGCTAGTCGGCCGATAGTGATCTACAACAGATGATGAAGCCGGGTTGCCGATACCCGGCCGAAATCTACCCGTAATCGCCCGAGAATCCGCTATCAAGTCGTAACAAATTGAAACAATCTCTTCATTCGTGTTACAAGAGAAGCTTGAAGATACAATTACATGGCTTTACAGGAAAGCGCTACAAAGACATCGCTTTATCAAAACGACAAGTTTCAACAAAGCCACAGCAGACCCGAGGAGTAAAAATGACGTACATCAAGGATCGCGAAAGAGCCGCGACTGATCGGGCATTTACCATCGCCGGGGTCACTCGGCCCGGTATTTTGCTATTTCAAACCATGCTCTACATATGCGAAGCCAAAACTGCGACATCAGCCTAACAGAGCGGACAGATAATGTTTTCGTTTCACTACCTGAATGACGCCCCAATTATCAGCGTCGAAGCTTCGCCTCAACTCGGCGGCAACGCGAACGGACCCTCATTGATCAGGTCCCCTGCCTGGCTGGATAACTCTCCCGGCAAATACCTGCTTTATTTTGCCCATCACGAGGGAGAATCGATTCGACTCGCAGCCAGCGACCATCTGCTCGGACCCTGGAAAATCATCACACCAGGGCCGCTCGATCTGGATCACAGCATGTTTGCCAGCCACAAACCGGAAAAATCGCAATTGCATCCCGAAGCAAGCGCTTTTATCAGGGAAGGTGCTGATGGAGACTATCCTCATATCGCCTCACCCGATGTCTGGGTTGACAATGATACCCGGCAAATCAGGCTCTACTACCATGGCCGCATGGATGATGGTCGACAACGCAGTCGGGTCGCGCTATCACGGGATGCGCTCAATTTCACGGCTCGCATGGAAATAATAGGCCTGCCCTATCTTAGACTGTTTCGCCATGATGGCTGGTTTTACGCCATTTCCATGCCTGGTCAATTGTACCGATCCCAGGATGGCTTAAGTAATTTCGAAATGGGGCCCCGACTAACCTCCGAACCTATCCGTCACCACGCATTACTGAATTTCAATGGCCAGTGGTATGTGTTCTGGACTCGGGTTGGTGATACTCCTGAACGTATTTTGCTATCCACAGTGAATACCGAGACTGACTGGCAACAATGGAAATTGTCGGAAACCCGTGAAATCCATCGCGCACAGAAACTTTGGGAAGGTGCGGACGTGATGCCACGAGCTTCAAAATATGGTGCTTGCATGCAGCGCTCTAATCAGTTGCGTGATCCTGCTATATTTGTCGACGATGGCAAGATATACCTGCTTTATGCAATCGCCGGCGAACAGGGCATTGCGATCGGTGAACTGAAAAAGTCCTAGCCCGCATTTCTCAATCAATTGGGGTGTGATTGAAACTCGGCCACGACAGGATAGCCTCCATCCCACCCAGCGACTCGATCATTTTTGCCTGACCCGCAAACGCTTGTCGGTTAACTTCCTCCGGGTCAAGAATTTGAAACAGCTGCTGGCGTAACTCGTACACCGTGTTTGCATGACCCGCCTTGTCGGCAAGATTTACCAGTTCGCGCGGATCCTGTTGCATGTCAAACAACAATGCCGGGTACCCTTCCGCGAAGTAAACGTACTTCCAGCGTCCCTGGCGCAGCATAAAAATCCCACAAGGACTACCACCGTCATGATATTCGCTCAGAATCGGACGTTCTGCTTCAGGACTGTCGATAAACACCTGCAACGGCCTGCTTTGCCAGCTGCTTTCAGCCGACATGACAGTACTGCCCAACGCATGTTCGACGGTGGCTGCGATATCGGTGAGAGATACCGGGGTCCGGTTGATCGAAGGTTCGACTCCAGGCCCGCTGAAAGTCAGCGGAATTCCAACCGAATCCTCGTACATGTAACATTTTCCCCAGATACCGTGATTGCCGGTCATATCGCCATGGTCGCTGGTGTAAATTATCTGAGTGTTGTCATTCAGCCCGGAATGCTGCAGTGCCTTCAGGACCTGTGCGACATTATCATCGAGAAAACTGCATAAACCGTAATAATTCCTGAGTCCTTCGATTTCGCTGTCGCGATCAAAGTAGTCGGCGTAGTTCCAGAATTCACGCATTTCGTCGATGACAGGATGACTCAAACGAGTCGCTGCGTCGCAATCATAGGGTGCCGGCAGTTTCATATCGCGGTAAATATCGTAAAACCGCTGTGGCGCAGACAACGGGAAATGCGGGCAGATAAAAGATACGAACAATACCCATGGGGGCGATTCCATTGTTGCTCGTTGCTCAAGCCATTTGACCGCTGCTGACGTGATGTCACGATCGTACCGGGTGTAATCGGTTTCACCGGGACCCAGGATAGCAGCCATTTCGGCCGCTTCAGGAAAGCTCGCCATGGGTTTGCGCTGCAAACCCTGTGGCCAGCCCTTACCATGATTAGCCAGGTACATCGGCAGTATCTGCTCACTGAAACCGGTGTCGTCGGCGGCAGAACGATAGTGTTGTTTACCAATCGAAACCACCTCATGCCCTTTATCTCTCAGACGATGCATCCAGCTTTGCTGTTGACCGTAATAGGGTTCCGCCGATGACCAGCAGCGATGCTCAAACACCTGGGTTCCGGTCGCGAAACTGGCTCTTGCCGAGATACAGATCGGTGACGGCGTATAGGCATTGTCGAAACGCACACCGCTGTTTGCAAGCCTGTCCAGCGTTGGGGTATGCACGAATTCGTTTCCGTAAGCACCCATTACAGATCGAGTATGCTCATCCGACATGAAAATAATCAGGTTGTTATTACGCATATTCAGTTGAACCTCAATCCACTTAATTAGGGCCTGTTAAGAATTGCACTTACTTACGCTCGCAATCTATCGTCGTATCAATCCAACCAGGGCCGGATAAACGGTGAAAGTTTTCGCGAATGCCTCGGCGGCTGCGCCGCCTGCGGTTTA
>JAAESG010000180.1 GCA_024229615.1 Gammaproteobacteria bacterium
ACGCGCAGACACCACCCAGCACGGTCGAAACAAGTGAATTCCGTCCCGCTTCCCTGCTGCGAAGAGTGCAAGCACGAGCATCTGGTCGTCTTGGTCTGTAGTTCAAACTACACCTCCCGTGTACTTGTTGTGATGGTCGTGCTGATGTCATACAAATAACGCCCGACGTCGTCGATTCGATTGGCCTTGAGTTTGCCCTTCTTGCGCCATTCGTACACTGTCCAGCGTTTGACATTGAATTTCTCGCAGATCTCGGCGATGGTGAGCAAGCCTTTCTTCCGCAGCCGCGTCCGGCGACTCGGTATGCGATAATGACGACGGGTTACAGCAACCCGGCGTGCGTCGAAGGGCAGTCCCGTCCCCGAGTGCATACCGCGCTCATTGAGGATGCTGGCCACTTCGCTGTCGGTATGGTCATCCAGCAGATCGTCGATGGCTTGAATCACTTCGGGACTGTGTTTGCGCTCCACCCAGGCGGATTGTGGTAACGCTAAATGATGGGTTTCCGCAGCGCCACCCTTAAAGCGGATCTGGATCTTGATGTCGTCACCTTTGGTCAAGGTGACATCTTCGATCAGCAATCGAACCATCCGCTTGCGTTCGCGATCCGGTGTCGCCGGGTTGTTCCAAACAGCGGGAAAGTCGTTACACAGCTCCCGGATCGATTGCTGCTGCTGATCCGAGAGCAGCAACTGGTCGACCGCCCGTTGCTGCTCATAGGTGGCCTGGGCTGAGCGATAGGCGGCGATCATATCATTCCAGTGCGCTTCCAGTTCCTCGGCAACCAGACGATTGTGCGGATCAATGGCCAGGTAACGCTGCCGTGCCGCATCCATCTCATATCGTGCCTGCTCCACATGCTGATAACGGATTCGATCGGCTTCGTCGAGTCGCGCTTGCAGTTCCTGCTGAACCGCCAGGGCCACCTCCAACACGGCCGGCTGCATCTTTGCCAGCAGCAGTTCACCGATCAGTGCCTCGATGGCATCGCCGGGGATGCTCTGGCAGTGCACCAAGCCGAAGTTGGCGTGCGGACCCTGGCAGCAGTAATCGGCGCTACGTGATTTGCCACGCCGACTATGGTAGCGCACGCTCATCGACCCACCACAACAGCCACAGACCACGATGCCCTGCAATAGCGCCGGGCCTTCGCGCGGTACCGTGGCGCCGTTGTGCAGGCAATTGTCCGCAAGGCGTTGGCAATTGGTTTCATACTGCGCCCAGCTAATATAACCGGCGTGCGCGTCCTTGATCAACACCTGCCATTGGTCCTGTCTGCGATACTTGACCGCGGGTCGTTGGTCCAAGCCGCGGAACACCTGTTCACGCACACCGTAGACATACGCACCGGTATAGCGGGGGTTGCGAAGCACCTGGGTGGCGCGGCTGAGCGTCAGTTTGCCGAACGTCACCTCGCCTTTATGTGGTCCGCTGAACACCCGTCGCGGGAACGTGAGCGCCTTGCGGTGAAACTCGCGCACTGTGGCACCGGCGCCACCAAGTCGTTGGAAGGTATCGAAGAACAGCTGGACGCTGGTTTGTACCCGTTGATCCGGGTCGAGAACGATACGATCCAACGTATCGTGAACAAAGCCGATCGGCAGTCGATACTTCAGTTCGCCGCGTCGCGCTTTCGCATTTATTCCACCCTGCAGGCGAGCACGAATGACGTGTAGTTCGGCTTCCGAAATAGTGCCCTTGAGCCCAAGTAATAGACGATCATTAAATGTCGCCGGGTCATAAACCCCGTCCTCGTCCAGGATCAAAGTTCGCGTCAAGGCACAGATCTCTAACAAGCGTTGCCAGTCGCTCGAGTTGCGCGCCAGACGCGAAACTTCCAGGCCCATCACAATACCAACCTGCCCCAGGCCAACGTAACCAACCAATTGCTTGAAGCCCTCACGATCACCCGAAGCAGCCGACTGACCAAGATCGCGATCAATAATGCAGATTTGCTCTTCCGACCAACCCAACGCAAGCGCTTTCGCCTTCAGCCCGTATTGTCGTTTTGTGCTTTCACTATTCTCAAACACCTGACGCAAGGTCGACTGGCGCACGTACAAACAGGCGAGTCGCTCAAGATGTAAAGCGGTCACTTTCAAGGGTACCGGGTCAGTCATTGGCTTAGCTCCTGCGACATAATCGTTAGCACCATCTCGGCCAGGGCATGGGTCAGTTCTGCCGACGGTAGTGTCGCCTTGGTCACCGCCACCTGCCGAATCGGTTTCACCGCCTTCGGCTCCGCCGGGCTGGTTCTCAACAACGCGCTACAGCAGCGCATAAAACCGACCATCCCTCCCTCCATCACCGCCCGCAACGCCAGCGTGGCTCGTTGCGTACTGCGCTGCGCGCAGTCAAGTGACTGGCGACGCAGCAACTCATACTCATCAATGAAACATTGTTGACTAGGCATTGTCGACGCCAGGTTGTCTGCTGCGTTCCGAACCCGGTTTTTTTTTACGCACCAGCGCGCGCTCGACACTGCGCGAGTGCACGGTCAAACCGAATTGGCCGGCAATGCGCTCGACCAGATCCCGACTAGTGAGCCCGGAGTCATGCGCCTTAGCCGCCAGTACAAAGGCCATCACCTCGTCATTGAGCTTGTGGGCCCCGCGCGGGCCTGTCCTGGCCGGTACCAGCCCGGCAAGACCACATGCCTGCAGGGCCCGTTTGGCCTTGTAGAACGCCGGACGTGAAAAGCCGAAAGCAGCCGCCGCTTCGGTGATCGAGTGACCATCGTGCAATACGCGGCGCAGCATCTCGTACTTGATCTGCACCAGGTCCCGGGGGTCAAAAAACGCCTGCTCGCTGAACAGTGGATCGGTCACCCGTTCCGGCTTTCGGTTCAGTGTGCCCGAGGTGCGCAACTGCCGGGGCTTGTCTTGGGATTTATCAGACTTGGTTATCATTGGGCCAGATCTTGTTAGGAGGGTGTGTAATTATAATTATGCCTTAATATTATGATCTAAGTAAAGAACATGTTTCAATATAGCGCATAGTGAATTGATATTTCAGCTTATTGACGTAAATCTGATGGAAACAAGCGTTCATTTTAGTCGAAACGATAAGGCGTAATTAAGATTACATAAAGGCATAATTGCATTAACACTCGTTGGCATCAGCGTGCGTCGCTAGATCAATCAATTCGACCAGCCGCAACAACTCTACGACGCGAAACACGGAACGGCCTTGGGACATGGTTAAGAATGGATCCGCCTGATCGGCATCCGTCCAGGCCAGCGGAATAGCGCCCGTTCTCCCGTCATCGTCATGGAAATCGATGAACTGACGACCCCAACTCTTGCGATAGCTGAGCATTTCAAACTGGTTTTGATAGCGCGGGTGAAACTGGTGAATGACCGTGAAGCGTCGTTTCAGATGGTTTACATAGGGTGCAGTTACACCCTCATTCTTTCAGTTGTAAGCACCGCGGGTTTTGCCCGAGCTGTGGCGCCCGGCGGATGGCTGAAAGCGCCGCCCTCCTGGTGGATGATGTATTCCCGCGCGAGCCCATCCGTCAGTGG
>JAAESG010000181.1 GCA_024229615.1 Gammaproteobacteria bacterium
ATAATGAAAGTTTTAATGGTAAATTTCGTGATGAGTTTTTAAACTGTGAAATATTTGATACATTGTTTGAAGCAAAGGTATTGATTGAGAGATGGCGTATGGGGTACAATACGTTTCGAACACATAGTGCACTAGGGTATTTACCACCTGTATCAGAGACAGTCGAATCGATACAGATAGTTTCCATTACGTTACAACTGTCTGTATTAATCTGCACTCTAACTTTAAAGGTGTTACAAATAACGGGGGCAGATCACCCATTTTTATGATTTCTGGAACTATATTTAAATATAATTGAGCTAATGCGAAAAGTCCTGCCTATACGTGGAAAAACTCTATTTTATCTCAAGAATTAGTTGGAATATTTATAAAGAAGAAGAATATAAAGAATCCCCGAAAATACTCCTTGACAATCCAATCTTCACGGAGTAGCCTTTTATTTGAATCTTTGATTTCCCTATCTGGCAATCTTTTTGTAGGCGGAATGAACATGCCACGGAAGGTACCTACAATCACTCTGCTGATACTCGCGACGCTATGGCTGGAGTCGTGTCAACCTCTTATAGATGATGATCAAGTGCTGCCGTTCAATTGGAAAGTGCTCAATACCTTTGGGCAGCTTGATCATGTATTGCTCAGTACCGACGTTAAACCCAACGTTACCCTTGAGATAGATCCCCCCGGGCTTGAGTTGCCGGCTCTTGTTTCAGGAATTGCTAGATTCAATGCAGACCTCAACGGCATGCAGAACTGCATTGTCGTGACGATGTTGTCGGGTACAGATATTCCGGTAGACGTGCAAATGGAACTGGAGCAGATGGATCCTGGTTTACAGATTATCGGACCTGCAAAAATCGCCTTCTGCAATTTCGAGAACGATGCGGGAGAGCTCCGTGCAAAAGTGGAACAGTTGTTTACCGATGCGTTCACCCGGACCGATCGTTCCGACAGTGCGGCGACCGCCGCAGAGCGATTCCTGGATCCATCGCTGGACCCGGATAAGGAGTACCAGCAGGTCGAAATCTGGAGTGACCACCCGCAACACGGAACATCATTGCTGGGCCCCATGACTGACGACAAATTGCAGATCGCCGCTTACCACGTGAATGTAGGCAACATACTGGATGGCGGATCGCTGCCTCCCGAGCTGAATGCTGACAATGACCCGAATCTGCGGACCTTTTTCAATCCACTGCCCCTTTTTGCTGCATATCTGCGGAATAACCCGGTTATCGCACAACCGTTTATCGATCAAAGACCGTTCGTTGACGGACTTGCCATCGAATCGGCCCAGGCTCTGGACTTTTCGGCATTCGTCAGTTCAACGCTGGCTGAGGGTACCAACGCGACGAAGAGTTTTACTGGCAAAGTGCGCATTCGACTCAAGCTGGAAGAGAACGACGCCGGCTCGCTCGACGGGCCTACCGTCGTACCATATGAAGCTAGCTACACGCTGACACAGATAGAAGCCACAGGCGAAACGCTGCGCGCTTCCGGGGGCGGGCATTTCAAAAAATTCAACACCCATCTGGCCGGGGCGAATCTCGGAGACCCGGATGTGTTGCAAGGCCCCTTGATTGCCGAAAAGCTCTATTCGGCAAAGAGCATTATCGTATTAGATACCTATTGGATATATTTGCCGATTGATCAAAGCGAGTTGTTACCGACCGATCCGGTATGGAAGAACATGACGGATAAAACGCTTGCCACAGTGTTGGATTTGTCGGCCTTGGACACTGGCGGTAGTCGCGTTTTTCCGGTGGGTGAATATCGACTGTCTGTGAGTGTAAAGGAACCATTCAGCAATATCGACGACATCTATGTTAGTCATTTCAATGTGACTGCGAATGTACTGCAGCCAAGCCTGGATGAAACGACTTCACGTTATTTTAATCATGATGTCACGGCAACGGCAGGTTCGAACTGGCGTTTTGACTACGCTGTTTCTGGTATTGGGACTTTTGACCGGATCGATTGGCGGGTACTGCGGAAATCAGATAGCGCAGTGATCGATAGCGGTACGGTGATGGGTAATGCTGTAACTGGTAGCTTCAACTGGCAGCCCGGAGCGCTTGCTACTATTCCGGATCCGGATTTCTATGAACTTGAGTTGACCGTCAAAGATGGTACGACATCAAAAGGCGTAGAAAAATTCGATATCACGATTTATCGGATGAGTATAACGCCTGTTCCTTCGTTAGGTTTCACCGGAAGGGCTTCCCCAGGGGTGATCGTTCCAGTAAATAATGACGACGACAATGCAAACGGTATCCCTGATTCAAGTGATAATTTCACCGCAGAAGACGATTTGGTTCGTGTGAGCATTAACATTGAACCGACGATTCCCGGTGATTTCACTATAAAAACGAATATATCAGATCCGGCGACTCAACCGATACGTGTTTGGAATAATAACCAGAAGTCGGTTGAGAAACCGTTACCGGTAACTGTGGATACCCAGCTAGAAGCACCCCCATATCTTGTCTTTTTGGAAGGTAAAACGTCGGGTATACATCAAATTAGATTGCAGCATCAAACTACAGATGGGCAAGATCTTACGTCCGATCCTTATGCACTAACGATCGTGTCCATTGAAATAATGGAAGATACAAACAATGATCATGCGATTACTGCTACAGATAACACGATACTGTTCCTGCGGATATCCCGCTGGGACGATGCCTATGATGCATTTCCAGCATTCGCGACATTCAATAATGCGGACACACATGCGGACCGGAATTTCGTGGAAAGAGACCCAAGACGGTTCTACATTCGTATTACTGACCCGACTGCTAACCAAAATACAGCGGTAGCAGAGAGCATAACGACACAGATTGAAACGCTACCCGGTATTGGCAGTATATCGGACAATGCCACGGATGCGGTTTTGATAGAAACAGGCATAAATACAGGCGTATTCGTATCTCGATCACAACTCCTGACAGCCGAAGACCAAGTTGATGGTAGCGGTGTATTGCAAAATCCGGATGATAAGTTCCCCGCACACGACGGTGCGGTCGGGATTGTCGCTGACGATTTAGGTGGAGATCGTACCCATAGAACTAGTATTGATGGAATAGTACAAGTCACATATTCTATTGTTGGTTTGGGTTTCCCGATTAAAACACTAGCCCCTGTATGCCAACGAGGGTCCAATGATGAGCGTAGGAAAGTAGAAGTCAGGGTCATAGTCTATAATGAACCATTTAAAGATACAGGTTTTGACCATGATGGAAACCCAGCGACGCCAGATATTGGGGCAGGAAACGGGACTTTCGATTACATCGACAGTAACGTAGACATGAATCATGACGCTGGCGAACCCAGTGAGCAATATAGAGATTTGAGTTCTGGTTCTGGCGGGACGACTGTACCTCTGAGACATGGCAATAATCCTCTCGTCATGGATGGACGAGGAGCACTTATATCCCAAATGGAAATTGACCAGCAAATCAAGAGGGCGGAGATTGCATGGGCGCCTGCTTGTATCACTGTAGTGCAAATCGGATCGACCACTTTTACTGAAGCACCCAGCATATTTTTTGGAATGCTTAACATCTTACTTGATGGAACCGTTGATTGGCCAGGAGATTTTAGTGTTATTTTTGATAAGCATAAAACGGTGACAACTCCGACCGAGGTGACTGCAATTTTTGCTGGGCCTCTGGCTGGTGCAAACGCAACGTCCTTCTCACCAGACATAAATCAAACGGCCATAGGTCATGGAGAGGATCTGTTCTTCGTGTCTAGAGTGAATTTGGCGATTGAACGAAGGACAATGGCTCATGAGCTTGGTCACTTACTCACAAATCGCGATGATCTCCCAAACACTCAGCCTATATTTTTTCCAGCAGAGACAACCTTCCTGGACAACACTGAGAATTCGTACCGACGCTTTCCTCAAACTACAGAACAGATGGTCCGGACGGAGAGACCGGCAGGTAACCTAACTCATAAGGGAAATCGTCTCTTGAAGAGCAGATAGGATGATATTGATTATGAAAAATTTTCGAAGAGCAGCAGAGTTACTAATGTTGCTTTTACTCATGTTCGGATGCGGCGATTCACAACAGCTATCCGAAAAGGAGCCAAACGTCCAAGAAATTGTTCAGACTGTAACACTAGCGTCACATGGCCCAACGGAAGCGTCTGGTTCAGCAATTGCAAAACTACTTGAGGAGATTAGTTCGAATCCCGAGAGATATGTACCATTTCTAAGTAATTTGCTTTCTCTCGATCGTCTCAAGAGGGGTGGACGGGATGCCCATTTACAAGCGCAGAATGCAGCTTCAATTCTGTTGAGGTTCGGTGGCGAAAGTGGTAGATCTAACGCCATCGAAGTGCTACGCGATGTCTTAACGGAGCAGCAGAGCATTCAACACCAACAGTCCATCGACATTTCACGCTTGGAATCGGATCCTGATCGCAGAGAGACTCTATTAGAACGTATGCGTAAGAACGATGTTTGGATTGGCCGATTGACGATGATACGCAACATTATCTTAACGGAGTTATCAGAGCTGCATGACTCAGGGGCACGTGACGTTGTAATCGACTTTCTCGATATGCCGGATGTTGGATTCAAAGTGATCGCAGTGGACTACCTGCTTGACACGATCCCGAAAGATAGACGAGTGCGTGAATCAATTCAGAAGCTATTTTTGGATCCGACATCTGGATTGCACGGTAATGAACGAGTACGAGAATATCTTGCAGAAACCAAAGAGATTGGTGAATTCGGTAACAGGATTTCAACACCATGAAAAGTGAACGTATGGCTGCAGTTTATTGGCGGGTGATTATGGCTTGCTGCATTTTAGCTTGTGTGAGTCTTTCATTGCCATCATTGCCCCAAGCTGATCCATACTACCCGCCGCTCAGCGCCCAGTTCGATACCACCAACTTCCCGAAAGATCTCGTTGCACCCGCCGCCGACTGCGACGAGACGGTTACCCCGGGTTGCACGGCATCGTTCTGGGACAAGGTGCGCGTCAAGGAATTCGTTTACCAGGAGATCCAGTCGGACGACGATCCTGAGCGCGATGTCGGTGCTAAGATGACATTGACCCTGGTCGTCGAACAGGGTGTGGAATTGAAAATACCGGGGCTCGAAGAGGCCTTTTCGTTAGAGATTGGCGCTGGTGAGTATTCAGCAGTCATCGTTGCCCGTGAAGAGGAGACAACAGGTCCTGATGAAAATCTGCCCTTCGTCACAACCATAACGGCGACACCTCTACCCTTCAAGCTACTGTTGAACAACCAGTTCCTCAAGCCGGTCGACGGCACGACATTCAAACCTTTGAGTGACCCGAATGTCCGAGCGGCCATAGAGTTGCAGAGCGCGGCGAGTCTTGTCATCCGCGCGGACTGGGACGGAAACTTTTCACTGGATTTCGAAACCGATACGGGCGTGCCGGTGTTCGGCATCTCACATCCTGTGATGCTGGCGGACACGGGTATTGTGCTAGCCATTGAAGGGCTTTCCATTGATCTCAGTGAAACCGGGCCAGCGGCGGCGCCCAATCCCGAATGGCGTGGTGTCAAAATAGATTCGTTCACCGTCAAATTCAAAAACGAGCTTGATCTACCGGATGCTCAGGTTGCTGCGGACAATACCATGCCACCGCAGATACCGGGGCTGCTGTTTACGGGATTCGAGATCGGTACCGGCGGATTCAGCGGGCGAATGTGCGGAACAGGACTCGGCGGGGTGCTTGGCTCACAATCGCTGTTTGGCATGGATTTCCGTGTTGACGAAATCTGCCTGGGATTCGTCCGCAATGCGTTCTCCGAATCATCCATAAAGGGCACGGTCACCGATTTCCCGTTCTTCGAAGCTGACATTCAACTCGCACTCGCTCTGGATGTCAGCGGTAATTTTACCGTCGGTCTGGCGGATCCTAATCCGGCGGACAGTGAAGCCATGGTTAAATGGGAGGTCGAGGACGTCCTGAATTTTTATGTCAACTCCATTGCCTTCGAGCACCGCGAAGAGGAGTTTCTCATCAAACTGAACGGTGAACTCGAACCGTTGTTTTTTGAGGCAGTCGAGGGCGTGAGTGCAAAAAATGCGGATGGCAGTGACGCCAGTGATAATCAATTGCGAATACCGATCAATGAATTCACTGTCTCCTCAAGCGGGGACGTTTCGATCGACGGCGGTTGGATCACGCTGCCCAGCAAACGCTATATCGATTTCAATGCGTTCAAGATTACGCTTTCACAGGTAGGTTTTGGTCAAACTGACGGCACAACGGATAAGAGTTTCATTGGCTTTACCGGCGGGGTCAAACTCGTCGAAGGACTCGACGCGGAAGCGGAGGTCAAACGCCTGCAGTTTCTGTGGGGCGGAGGAGACCCTGTTCAGGTCAAACTGGAGGGCATCGCTGTTGCATTCGAACAGCCAAACGTACTGAGGTTCGAAGGCGCCGTAGACTGGTTCGACGGCGATACCGCAGAGGGTGCGCCGGGTTCCAAGGGCTTTGCCGGCAAGATGGAAATCGCCTTGCTGGCTCTCAACAACATGACCATCAACGGACGGGTAGTCATTGGTTCTGCCGACCGGCCTGGCGGGGGCGACTTCAAGTTTTTCTATATTGATCTGGAATCCCAGTTCCCGACCGGTATACCGATCTTCTCTGGCGTATCGTTATACGGGTTGTCAGGGTTGTTTGCGCTCAACATGCGCCCAAACATCGACTCCTTCCCGACCCCCGTTCAGTGGTACGTTGATTACAGGGCGGCCGATAACGTCATCAGCGGCAGCCCGCCGCCCTGGGTCGTACAGGTCAGGGCGCTGGCTCTCGGGGCTGGTGTCATCATCGGTACTAATGATAATGGCTACACCGTCAATGCCAAAGTCGCGTTGACGATTGCGGTACCCGGTCCGGTCGTGATACTGGACGGTCAGGCGAATATCTTGAAAGCGCGGGCCAAATTGTCCGACAGCGGTAATGTGCCCGATTTCGTGGCGCTGGCGGTCTATGATGGCAATGCCGGTACCTTCATTATCAACATCGGTGTGTTCTATTCCCTGGCGGATGTCATTTCCGTCAGTGGCGAAGCGGAAGCATTTTTCGGCAATACCGCCGGCGACTGGCATCTATATCTCGGGCAGCGTGAGCCGGATGACAAGCGTATAACAGCCAAAGTTCTGTCGATAGCCGAGGCCAGCACCTATTACATGATCGATCCGGCCGGGCTGGGTTTCGGCGCAAAATTGGCCATTGGCGACAGGTGGAAATTCGGTCCTTTGAAGGTCATTCTCGAAGCCTGGTTTGCCTACGACGCTGCGGTCAGTTGGCGTCCGATACAGGCATGGGGACAGATCGATCTCGGCGGCGGTGTCGAACTGAAGGCATTCGGTATAGGCGTTGGCATGGGCGTTCAGGCGCTGCTGCTATTGGAAACGCCCAGACCATTTACCGTAGATGGCGACTTCCGCGTAAAGCTGAATCTACCCTGGCCGTTGCCAGATCCAAAAGCATCGGTGCATCTGCGCTGGCATAATGACGGTGAGCAGAGGCCACTGGACGAAACGCTTGTAACAGTTACGCTGCATAGCCGCAAGCAGAAATGGGTGTTGGAACCGGTGCTGGAAACCTACAGTATCGATGGTACTCCGGCGGATCCACCGATGGCGATCAATCACACAACACTGTGCAATGCCGAGCAGAGCCTGCCCGCCCAGGGGTCCCTGGATGTGGACGTGACATCGCTTGGCTGCCGCGGTCCGATGGTGCCACTGGACAGTTTTGTCAGTGCTAAACTCAACCGCAGTGTCAATGACCCTTTTAACGTTGGTCTGGGCAACGCTTATGCAACCACCGAGGCCAATCGGCATGTTGATGTTATACAGGACAAGAACTTCCAGTACGACGTGACCCGATTTGAGCTGGCCCAGGCGGACAAGATAGCGGCTACCGTAACCATGGCTCCGATGACCCCAACACCGTATGCGAGCTGGACGACCATCCCGAACGATGACATTACCGAGGTGCATAACAACCTCGATGTTCTGAGCAAGAATCCATTTAGGTATTACGACAATGGGACCCAGATCGGCTATGGCGGTACCACAGCCGACTGGACCGACTGGTCAGCGGACCACTACGGTCTCAGTTATTGCCTAGACGGTTTTTCTCGCAAATACCAACCGCGTTGGAGCAGCTACCTTTATTCCAATGATCCGGATGTTGTTAGTGAACGCGGCTGGGCGGGTCTGAATACGCTCCACTATCAGAAAGACTGCCCGTTGGAGCTGACCTGGCTGACCGAAGAGGATTTTATCCTGCCACCCTACAGCGTCTTCCGCTTCACCATTGACGGCCGGGTGGGTGAACCGGACGGAAGCACCAATTATCGAAATTACCGTAACAGCGTTGTATTTCACACGGAAGGGCCGCCTCTGGATCTGGCACCGTATATCGAAGTCACTGTGCCCGAATTCTCGGATCGCCCGCACTACCGGGGCTACGATGTATCGTTGCGCTTCAATGAAAACTACCTGAACAAACTGTATCGCGAGGCCGCAAGTCAGTTCTTCCAGCTACAGGTGCTTGATGAGAACGAGCAACCGGTTGGCCGACCGGACGCAGCGCCGGCAGTTGTTACGACCAACTGGAGCGAGTCGGACGATACCATTTTATCCGACACCGAGCAGGCCTGGTTCGAGCTGTTGCAGCAGCTTGGTGTGCCAGGCGCCTCTGCATTGCCAAAAGATGATCTTGTGTTTGCTCGCGTTGATGACGAGCGCGCCGTGCGACCCGGGTTGCGTCACCTCGTTCGCGTCTGGCTGGAAGACTCTCGCCTGGCGACGGACACCCGTCTGGACAGCGCCATCTGGATAGAGCGTAGCGGCGTGCGCTACGTCAGTCCGGACCAACAACGTGTCGTTTTATACGAATTCGACTACCTGGCATCGCGTTATGTAAGCCTCGGCGAACTGATGGGTAGTCACAGCGCTGGTGGCGGTGGGTACTTTGAAATACCTGTGACGCCGGGCTCAGGCTACAGTCAATCGGCTCTGAGCACAATGATCGCACCGTTAGCAAAGCCATTTTTAGACGGTACGATAACGGTGACAAACAGCAATACTGCGAAGATGGCGTTGTTTCTGCGCCATCTACTCTCAAACGCATCGCCGGACGACTTTACGACTGCCCAACTGACGGCCTATGCCAATCGCACGCCGGGTTATAACGGTGATGCAGAAACACTCAGTGACACGCAACAAGCTTTCCTGCGAGAGCGATGGAATTACGTATTGAGCACGTTTGAAGATGTCAGTGAAATGCTGGACTTGTCGCCTGAGCGAGAACCGCTACCCACCAATCTTGAGGTATCAGTGTTAACGCTTGGCACTGAGCGACTGGGCTTTTTGTTGGAGTTTCCTGAAGCGATAGATCTGTCGCGAGTTTCCTTTGTGTTGAACATAAATGGGGCTTCGAGCTCGGATATTACGCTGGTGCCAAACAAGGACAACACAAGAATCTTTGTTTTCAGAACACCGGGTGGCAACATTACTCTGCTGGCTGATGCCAGCTATGAGTTCGAGCTTAAATTTCACCGTGACCTCGGTGCGCGTAATCCAAAGTACTTCCATCGTGACGGTGCGAACGAGGAAATCGCGAATCTCGCCTTCGTGCTACCTGATGATCGATTTATAACGGAGGCTGACTGATGACTTTCTGTTACCTGATCGCAGTATTGGCTTTAACAACGCTCTTTTTACTCTTGCTCCCGTGGCTTGTAGATCTCCTATTTTCAAGGTTTTTCAAGGACTATAGTCAGTGGTTCTGTGATTTCACCTGTCGCTACTGGATTTTTCTTGCTTTTTGCACTGGTTTCGCACTGGCTCTGCTGCTTTTCCTTTGCCGTGATACTTGGATCGTCTGGTGGGCGGAGGAGTGCAAACGCTGGATCCTAATTGGCTTCGTCTTACTGTTGTGGTTAATCTGCCGGCTACTCAAATGGATCGGGCACTGTGGATTGGATGGTCTGTACATCCGCATTCCAAAAATAACACATTGGTCGATTCTTGCATCACGATCGCTCTACTGGATCATGCTCGCGCTCGCAATACTGTTGATCGCAATCATCATATGGTGCTGTCGTTATGCAACTCAAGGATTCTTGTGCTGTCGTGATGCGACTCAGGGATTCGTGCCCGAGTGGACCTTCTGCCACACCGTTTTACTGGTATTTATTGTCCTTTTCGTTCTTGCCTGCCTGCTCAAGTATCTCGAGGCGCGGTACTGCAAGTCGCGTGACGATGTTCGGTGCAAACGCGTTCGCTATTACGCATGGCTCGTCATCGTTATCATGTTCTTCCTGATCGTCGCAGTCTGGCGTTGTTGTGACTCGCTGATCGACGAAGACTACGAACTGGCGATGGTCGGCATTTGGTGGGAAGGCGGCTACGAGGGCGAACAGGGTGTGCATTTGCGCTGGAGCTTTCGTGAGCCGCTTGAATTTCCGGCTGGTGGCTTCGATATTCAGCGCCGAGAATCAGGATCCAGTGCGTGGGTGACTCTGAACTCTACGCGAATACATCCGGTTTCCACTTGGGACACCGGCACGGGTGTGACCGGAGACATGGCACTGCCAGTAGCCGTTGAACGATTGCATCCGGATTCGTGGGACCAGTTCAGCGATGGTGTGACACCAGGAGAAACCCCCTTCAGTGATCTGATCGATATGTTGTCGCGTGCACCTTACGACCCACTGTATTTTGTAGAAATCCCGGAACCATCGGAGTTCCCAATACCGCCAGCCAACCCGTACGATACTGCAACGCCTCCAGAAACTTATCTGAATGGATACTATGCGGCGGGAACCGAGGACGAGCCGATGCGGCCGCTCGCTGTGTGGACTTGGCAGCCTATGACTGCGATCAATGTTGCTGCGATGTTTCCGGAGGTCGCCCGGCTGGTAGGTTTGTACTACATCGATAAAGAGGCGGACGAGCTTACCGAATACGACTATCGAGTCGTTGGCTACTGGCCGGATCGTGAACGCAGCTATATTGTTTTGCACATAAACGGTCCCAATACCGATCCGTTGGAAGTGCCTGTCATCACCCGTGCGGATTCACCTTTGGAAGTGGGCAAGATCGATTCCGAGCCAAATGTTGATGACGACGCTATTGCTTTGGTCGACGATCGGGCTGTGGGTCTACACTGGACGCCGCCGAGCTTAGATCCAGATAACCTCGTAGGACTGATCGATAGCATTAATTCTGTCGTTTTCACTACAGAACACAAATTTCTGGACAACGCCGCCGTGGGGACGTCGTGCCCGCCCACTACCGATGCTACAGGTTTCGCTCCGGCCACACGAATGTCGGCGGACGGCGAGACGCCAGAAGTCATTCCACCGGTTACTCCGACACCACTGGAGAATGAGGTCACCGGCGATCAGTATTGGCCAGATCATTATTTTTTTCATCGCGATTTAGAGTACGGTTGCCATGCCTACCGGATCCGTGGTCAGGATATTTTCGGTCGGCCATCGGAGACATCGCCGGTTCGTATTGTGCCTGTCGTCGACATTACGGCACCACCGCCACCGGCGTTGCTAAAGGCGACCTTGTATCAGCGTGCCGACAGAAGCATGCCGGCGGCGATTCGCACTCAACACTTTCCAGATACGGAAGACAATAACTATGCACTGATCGTATCTTGGGTATGGACCGATGCAATAAGCGAACGTGCAGCGGATGCCAAAGAATTTAGCATCTTTCTGCATACGACGGACTACGCCAATTTCGTCGACATCAATGCGCCACCAGCATGGCGCGCTGCATCCAGCTGGGATGCACAGCTCGGATTGCCGATTGCAATGGCCGATACCAGCGTCATGCCGGATCGTTATTCAAATCAATCGCCACCCGTCGCCGGACGCTACTACGAAAGAGTATTCACCGATACCGATATCAATCTTGCAGCGCTTGGCCTGATAGCCGACGACATAACACCAGTCCAATACGGCTGGATTGGCGTCTCAACCACTGATCACGACCCGTACAATAACGCTGGTGCCGTAACAGCTCCGGTTTTGGTTTTTGCCAGAGATTTCATTCCACCGGAGCCACCGGACCCGCCGCCGACGTTGCTTGGACCACCGGCTCCGATCGATGAAAGGGGCAACCGTTCTCTGCAAATGGGTTGGGCAGCGAATACGCTCTATAAATATGCATTGTTTAGGATGAATGCACTCGATCTCGGCTCAGTGTCTCCTGCATTGCCCGCGGATGTCCCAGCTTGCCTAACAGCACCAAGCTGCGATCGCAGTGCTGGAGATGAGGCATGCGAAGACGAACATCGGAAGTTCGACCTTCGTGTGGCAGCCAGCAATAGCCCAGCACGATTCACCCAGGTTTCGCCGTTGCCGTTGGTGCCGGACAGCGGTTCCGTGAGCTTTTTCGACACGGTTGATGGCACTATCTCCAGCCAACATTTCTATGCAGCCGCCGCAATAGATGCCGCAGGTAATATCAGCAACCTGTCCTGCGCGAGCCAAATTGTGTTAGTCGAAGACGGAATGCCACCGCGCGCACCGGTCGTTAACAAATTATTGGGAGCAGACAGCGAACTGCGACTGAGTTGGACGGTAAACCCAGAGTCAGATCTCGCTGAATACACCGTGTACCGGACAGCTTTCGAGGATAGGGTGCAAAGTCGCCGCAGGATGGTGGAGATGGTACGTCTGCGAGCCGACGGAACCGCTATCGGTATCGGCAACACACCAGCATCAGTTTCCGGTACCGGTCCATACTCCCAACTCACTTGGGGAGACACGAGTGTGACTCCCGGCAAACGTTACTACTATCGAATTGACGCCGTCGATCTGTCGAGCAACCGATCGGATTTATCCGGTGTCGTCAGCGGTTCGGCATTCGATAACGTTCCACCAGCGCCTCCGATATGGGCAGCTACGCCGCTCAGTTTCGATAGCGTAACAAGCAATGTCACATTAATGTGGCAGCTCCTGCCCGAAGATAGTGACCTGCAGGTACAGATTCAGAAACGTGAAGTCGGGACACGTTTGTGGCGGAGCGCCGGAATATGGACTCCTATCGGAAGCACAACTTTCGAAGACACCGACGGATTGAGGCTTGGCAAGAACTATGAGTATCGTTTACGCGCCATGGACGTTGCCGGGAACAAGGGCCAGTGGTCGACACCCCCATATCCAACGGTCGACACAGTGCCATAAGTGCAGAAAGAATGGGTCGCACGCAAAATGCCCGTTCATTACCGAAGCGTCGTGTGGAGTCGCGTCTGTTATATACGTAACAAGATGGTAGGTCCTACAATATAAATATTTTTTTAGAAGACAAATTTTTCTTATTGAGAGAATTACTTTAAAGTTTACATATCCATAAAAAATTTCGAATCTTATCCTCTCAAATTAATAAAGGGGTAGTA
>JAAESG010000182.1 GCA_024229615.1 Gammaproteobacteria bacterium
AGGCGGCGGTAGCCGCCGAGGCATTCGCGAAAACCTTCACCGTTTGTCCGGCCTTGAAATCTATTGAGCATTTAAATTCCGGATGCGTTTCGAAAATCCATGCTTTCGGTCTAATGTAAGTGCCATTGGCATCTAGCTTTCCATCATGGCTTCGATTTCATCGGCCCTCAGGTGGAATCGAGTGGCCCAATCCGGGTATGATGAAATTTCCCGGGAACCTGGTCACCATACTAAAATCATCGTGTCGTCGGAAAAATCCACTGCCAGGCTGAATCGAGTTGTTGCTGAGGCACGCTCAGCGCGTGAGACGCGCGAATCAGGTTATCGCAGCAAGGCCCTAAAAATGTACCCCTGGGTATGCGCTCGATGCGCACGTGAGTTCCACCCCGAAAACCTGCGCGAATTGACGGTTCATCATCGCGATCACAACCATGACAATAACCCGCCCGACGGCAGTAACTGGGAATTGCTATGCGTTTATTGCCACGACAATGAGCATGCGCGTTTCGTTGACGCGAGTCATGGCGACACCATGGTGACGCAAAAACAGGATGACGCGACCCACCAGCCCTTTGCCGACCTGGCGAACATGTTGAAGCAAAAAAAGTAGCCTGATTTAAGTGATGCCTACTCCGCGAGCGTGGCCTTCAGTTCGCGCCGACGTGAGTGCAACACGGGCTCGGTGTATCCGTTGGAGATTTTACGACCGCGGAAGACAAGGTCGAGAGCAGCCTGAAACGCGATATTCTGATCGAAATCCGGCGCCATGTCGTGGTATAGCGGATCCGCCGAATTTTGCCGATCGACAACCCCGGCCATTTTCTCAAATACGCGTCGAACCTGTGCTTCGTCGGTAATCCCGTGATGTAACCAATTGGCAATATGCTGACTCGAGATACGCAAAGTCGCGCGGTCTTCCATCAGATCGGTATCGCTGATGTCAGGTACCTTGGAACAACCGACACCCTGGTCAATCCAGCGCACCACATACCCGAGAATCCCCTGGGCATTGTTTTCGAGTTCCCTGATGAGTTCACTTTCCTTGATGTTGCGCTGCCCGAGCAGAGGAATAGTCAGAATATCATCGAGGCTTGCGCGCAAACACTGGCTCAGTTGCTGCTGACGCATGGCCACGTTGACATGATGGTAATGCATTGCATGCAAACAGGCGGCAACCGCGGATGGTACCCAGGCCGTGTTCGCGCCGGCGCGTGGATGCGCGATTTTCTGCTCCATCATTGCCGCCATATTTACGGGCGCGGCCCACATACCCTTGCCAATCTGGCCATGCCCGGGCATACCGGCGGCAAGCCCCACGTCGACATTCCAGTCCTCGTAGGCAAGTAACCAGGTAGAGTTTTTGATTTCATCCTTGGGGATCATCGCACCAGCCTCCATGCTGGTATGTATTTCGTCTCCAGTGCGATCGAGAAATCCGGTATTGATGAAGATGACTCGCTCGCTCGCAGCGCGAATACATTCCCTCAGGTTGACCGTGGTGCGACGCTCTTCGTCCATGATACCGATTTTCAGGGTTTTGGGCTCCAGTCCGAGCGCTTGTTCAACCCGCTCAAACAGACGAACCGCGGCTTCGACTTCTTCGGGTCCGTGAATTTTCGGTTTAACGATATTGACGCTACCGCTACGGCTGTTCTTAAACGGTCCGTTGCCCAATAGATCGTGCTTCGCCGCGAGCGCGGTCACCATGGCATCGAGAAAGGTTTCCGGAATCTCTTCACCATTGCAGGTCACTGCATCGGTGTACATATGGGTGCCGACATTACGCACCAACATCAAACTGCGCCCTGGCAAAGTGAAACAGGAACCATCCGGTGCAATAAATTCCGCATCAGGACTCAGGCTGCGCTCGATGGTTTCCTTGCCCCGCTCTACTTGTGCTGTGAGATGACCCTTCATCAAACCGAACCAGTTTCGATAGACTCTGATCTTGTCTTCCGCGTCCACTGCCGAGACAGAATCTTCGCAATCCATAATCGTGGTAACTGCAGATTCGAGATTGATGTCATAGATATTGGCCAGGTCGCCCTGCCCGATGAAATAACCTTCACCAATCAACAATTCGATATGCAGGTTATTGTGACGCAATAAAACGGCACTTGGTTGCCCGGGTTCACCACGGAAACCGGCAAAACTTTCGCGCCATCCAAGCTCGGTTTGACTGCCATCACCCATCACCACGACGAGTTTCCCGGAGACCACCTTGTAACGTACCGCGTAGGCATGACTGCCGGTCGCCAGGGGCACCGCCTGGTCGAGGAAATCACGCGCATAGCGGATAACCTGCTGGCCTCTGACAGGATTATATTTGGCGGTCTTTTTACAGCCCTCGACTTCGAGCACAATATCGGTACCGTAAAGCGCATCGTAAAGACTGTACCAACGCGCATTGGCGGCATTGAGCGCATAGCGCGCGTTATCGACTGGCACCACCAATTGTGGTCCGGCTATGCGCGCAATTTCGTCGTCGACATTTTGAGTACTGACCTGGAATGCGTCCGATTCGGGGACCAGGTACCCGATCTCCTGCAGGAAAGCCTTGTAACTATCGGTCTGTACAGCGCCTTGATTGGCTTGATGCCACTCGTCTATCCGGGCTTGCAACTGGTCGCGCTTGTCCAGCAAGCTTCGATTCTCTTTACCAAGATCTGCGACGATATCAGCCATGGATTGCCAAAAAGCCGAAGTCTCGACACCCGTATCGACTGCTATTTCCTCGACCAGGTCGTACAACCCTCGATCCACGCTAAGGCCGCTTACATCAACGCGCTCACTCATAAATTTGATTCCGAATTCTTATATTATAAGGAAGCTCTGCCTAAATCCTCCTGACCTGGCAGGGCCCGAAAAGCGTAAAATTCGATTTCACGTTTCTCTTCACTATTAAACGTCAGAAGACGCCGAATCGCCGAGTATATCTCGCTGCAGGGACAAAACTAGGGGCTGATCGACAATATTGAGAATTTGAATAGATAACTTTAATCACAAGGTGGCGCTTATCACCGCTATGCTTATAAACAATTTCATTCTGGCATATTGTATACCAGAATGAAATAACCTTAATCGAGACTTGAGGAAGCCCTGAAACCGGCGATTGAATGACGACCCGGAAGGCAACAACAGATCGATACCGATTGGATAAAGCCGGGCAATCATATATCGTAGCCGCCTTATCCAGACTGACAAAGCAGGAAACCGAATGAAAGCGATTACGCTACGTGAATTTGGCGGCCCCGAGATGATGCAATATAGCGAGGTCGAGATGCCAGTGCCCGGGGATGGGCAGATTTTAATCAAAGTTATCAATTCGTCGGTCAATCGTCCCGACGTGATCCAACGCCAGGGCAACTACCCTCCTCCCCCCGGCGATTCCGAGATCCTCGGCCTGGAAGTCGCCGGCGTGGTCGAATCCATGGGTGCCAACACCAGCCGTTTTCAAACCGGCGATCGAGTAGTGGCACTGGTCGGTGGCGGTGGTTACGCCCAATACGCTCTTGCCCTGCAGGATCACTGCATGTCAATTCCGCAATCGGTCAGCTTTGAACAGGCTGCATGCATCTGCGAAACCTATATCACTGCCTATCTGAACCTTTTTATACTGGGCGAACTGCAGGGTAAGAAATCGGTTTTGATTCATGGCGGCGGCGGTGGCGTCGCCACAGCGGCAATCCAGCTCTGCAAAACCCTGAGCCCTGAAACCGAGGTAATAGCGACTGCATCGAGCAACAAGCTGGATCGGGTCAGGTCACAGGGTGCGGATCACGTCATCGATTACCGTGAGCAAAATTTCGCCGATGAAATTCGCCAGATCACCGCGAAACGCGGCGTCGATATCATTCTCGATCACATTGGTGCGAAGTACCTCGAACCAAACATGAAGTCACTTGCACTGGCGGGGACATTGATGCTAATTGGTGTCATGGGTGGCATCAAGGCTGAACTGAACCTGGCGACGATGATGGTCAAACGCCAGCGTATCATCGGCTCGGTGCTGCGTTCACGACCCATACACGAAAAAGCCGCGATCATCGATCAATTTGAATCCAGCGTCATGCCGCTATTTGCATCGGCTAAGATCGAACCCCTGATCGACGCCCGTTTCCCATTGAAAGATGCGGCGCAGGCCCACGAACTGATGGAACGTGGTGGCCATTTCGGCAAAATTATTCTGTCAAATCAAGACTAACTCTGGATCGGTGTCATGTGCATACACGAATATCAGGCCAAACAAATACTCCAGAAGATGAAATGACATCGCTTTGCCTAGTTCGTTGCTTATTTGGTTCGGGACGTCCGGATGAAATGGAAAATGAATTTAGAAGATATGTAGCCTGAATATTTCACCGGTCGGTCTCGACTTGTCGTAATCCATTGAATATGAAAGATTCATCGATTGTTTTTATGCCAGGTGAGACTGTGCAATTTGTAACCGCCCTGAGCCTTATCCCGGCTAGAGGTGGGCAAATTGATCGCTTCAAAACCTTTACTGAAGAAAATGGTGCGAAAATAGATGATTTCACATAAGTGCATGTAGTCCGACGCGGCAGAGCCGCGTCGCTGATGCGAGGTATTATGAATTTGATCAAATATTTACTTTTTTGGGCTAGATATTGAAATAATACTTGAATAGTCTATAAAAAGGGCCATATATAGATCTATAATCAGATCTTTGATAGAATTATTGGAGCTATTATGAGCACCGTATCAAGAATAATGGCAAGTATGTCTACCAGCATAACTGACTTTAAAGCGAACCCTAACGCTGTAATTGAACAATCAGAAGGGGAAGCTATTGCTGTTTTGAAAAGTAACGAACCATATTTTTACGCTGTTCCCCCTGAATTATACGAATCTATGTTTGAGGCAATGGAAGACCTTGCTTTGTTAATGCAGGCAAATGCTCGAATGAACGATGGAAAAGAGCCCATAGAAGTAAGTTTGGATGACCTATAGATTAAAATTTCATCCAGACGCACTAGACGAGTGGAACTGCCTTTCGGCTACAGATAAAAACTACTTCAAGAAGAAGTTAGAACAACGACTAGAAAATCCTCATATACCGGGATCGAGGCTTTCTGGTGGCTACAGCCTATACAAAATAAAAAGAAAACGACCTCCTCTTCGCCTAACTTACCACGCCAACGACCGGGATCTAATTGTCACTGCACTTAGCGTGGGCAAACGGGATGGTGACGTCTATACAGAAATGATAAAACGATATGAAGAAGAAAACCCTTAGTATCAAGTTCGAAGTGCAACAAAGCCAGTAATTGTGAAGCCGCTTTTGCTGCTGAGCGCAGCGCCAGGAGCCGGTCTACAAAATGACAGGAGTTCGGTCTCGTATAATTTCGCTGAATTTCCGATGGTGCGAAAGTCGGTTGCTTCGGGATCTTGCAATCATCAGGTTTTAACAAGATCCCCGCTTTCGCGGCCCCCAACGTGCGTTGGGTTAACGTTTCGGGATGACGTCTAATGTTTGTGCGGGAATGGGACTCAGGCAGCTTCGAGTTTGATCGCGCAATACTTGAACTCCGGGATCTTGCCAAAAGGATCGAGCGCCTCATTGGTCAACAGGTTTGCTGCTGCCTCGTGATAACAGAACGGAATAAACACTTCACCCTTCTTCAATGCGGAATCGGGGCGCGCGTAAGCGCGCAGTTCACCGCGGCGTGACCTGGCAATAATTTCGGCACCGGCTTCGACACCCATCGCTTCCAGGTCGTGCAGGTTGACATAGACGACCGGCACCGGTTCGATCGCATCGAGCACTTGTGTGCGCCGGGTCATCGAGCCGGTATGCCAGTGTTCCAGCTGACGCCCGGTGATCAATATCAACGGATATTCTTCATCGGGCTGTTCATCGGCCGGAATCGACTTCGCCGCAACCAGCCTGGCCCTGCCATCGGCGGTTGGAAATTGCTCGACGAACACCACGCTCTGACCCGGATCGCTTTCATCCTTACAGGGATGAGTCACCGATGAGTTTTGTTGGAGTCGCTCCCAGGTAATACCGGCAATGCTCGGCATCGCGCTGCGCATTTCATCGTAAACCTCGGAGACGTGGGTGTAGTTCCAGTCCAGTCCCAAACCCTTTCCGATATCGCGAATAATCCACAGATCCTGGCGTGCCTCGCCGGGCAGAGGTACCGCGGCTTTACCCAGTTGCACGCGCCGATCGGTGTTCGACACAGTGCCATCTTTCTCGGCCCAGCCCGATGCCGGCAGCACCACGTCGGCGAAGGCCGTGGTTTCGGTGAGAAACATATCCTGCACTACGAGGTGGTCGAGGGCCGCCAGCGCGGCCCGCGCGTGATTCAGATTCGGGTCTGACATGGCCGGGTTTTCACCCATGATATACATGCCCTTGATGTCGCCATCGAGAATGCTGTGCATGATTTCGATCACGGTAAGTCCTGCTTTCTTGTCAAGCTCGGTATCCCAGTATTCACTAAAGAATGCATTTGCCTGCGGGTTATCAACACGACGGTAGTCCGGAAACATCATCGGTATCAAGCCGGCGTCGGAAGCACCCTGCACGTTGTTCTGCCCGCGCAGCGGGTGCAAACCGGTGCCGGGACGACCAATCTGCCCGGTGATCATCGACAACGCGATCAGGCAGCGCGAATTGTCGGTGCCGTGGATATGCTGCGATACGCCCATGCCCCAGAAAATCATCGATCCCTTCGAGGTCGCGAATAATCTTGCCACTTCGCGCACCCTATCGGCATCGATACCGGTGACCGGCGCCATTTTCTCGGGACTGAAGCTGGCGACATTCGCCTTCAATTCTTCAAAACCGGTAGTACGCTCGGCGATAAACTTGTCATCGGTCAAACCCTCATCGACGATCACGTGCAAAATTGAATTCAACAGCGATACATCGGTCGACGGGTTGAACTGTAGAAAGTGCGTTGCATGACGCGCGATATCGGTCTTGCGCGGATCCAGTAGAATCAGTTTCTTGCCGTCCTTGATCGCATTCTTCATGAAGGTTGCGGCGACCGGATGATTGGTGGTTGGGTTGGATCCAGTCACCAGGAAAACCTCAGCGTGTTTAACATCTTCAACCGGGTTGGAAACCGCGCCCGAGCCAATACCTTCCAATAGCGCTGCGACACTGGAAGCGTGGCAGAGACGGGTACAGTGATCGACGTTGTTGGTACCAAAACCAGTGCGCACCAGTTTCTGGAATAAGTAAGCTTCTTCATTGCTGCCCTTGGCCGAACCAAAACCGGCCAGCCCGGCACCGCCGAGTTCACGCTTGATCTGATTTAGCCCACCACAGGCGAGATCCATCGCTTCTCCCCAGCTGGCTTCGCGGAACATCTTCGATGGATCGCTCGGATCGAAGTGTTCGTTCAAACCCTTGGACACACCCTCCTTTCGAATCAGCGGCTTCAACAAGCGCTGTGGATGGTTGACATAGTCGAATCCGTAGCGGCCTTTAACGCACAGGCGACTTAAATTGGCCGGGCCTTCTCGACCCTCGACACGAAAAATCTTGTCGTCTTTGACGTGGTAAGTCAGCAGACAACCGACACCACAATAGGGACAGACCGAATCGACTTTACGCTCGGTTTCCACCTGGTGCGCACCACTCGCATTAGTCAGCGCCCCGGTCGGACAGGTGGCCACACATTCGCCGCAAGCCACACAGGAGGACTCACCCATAGGATCATTGATGTCGAATACGATTTCGACGTGATGACCGCGCCGCGCGAGGCCAATGACATCGTTAACCTGGGTTTCGCGACAGGCGCGCAGACAACGCGTACATTGGATGCAGGCATCCATGTTCACCGTGATCGCATGGTGCGACAAATCCGCTGCGGGCTGTTGGCGGGGTATGAATCTCGGCTTGCTAACATCGAGCTTGTCCGACCAGTAATTGAGTTCATTATCGAGCGTATAGATTTGCTCCGGCATATCGGACAGCAGCAGCTCAAGCACCAGTTTCTGTGACTTTTGCGCACGCGGGTTGTTGGACTTGACAATCATACCCGGGGTCGGACTACGGCAGCAGCTCGGCGCTAGAACGCGTTCACCGTCGATCTCGACCACGCAGGCACGACAGTTACCATCGGCACGCAGCCCGTCCGTGTAGCACAGGCGAGGGATCTCGGTACCGGTACGCTGCGCCGCCTGCAGGATAGTTTCACCCGGCAAGGCCTCAACCGATTCACCATTCAGCGTGAATTCGATCGTTTCAAATATTGAATCGAGGTTAGCAGCCATTATTGATTCTCCTCGATACCGAGTTCATGCGGAAAATACTTGATGACAGAAAGGATGGGGTTCGGTGCGGCCTGTCCGAGACCACAAATCGATGCATCGATCATGACAGTCGATAAATCGATCAATAGCTCGACATCCCAATCACCGGTCTGCATGATGCTAACTGCCTTCTCACAGCCGAGCCGGCAAGGCGTGCACTGGCCGCAGGATTCATGCGCGAAAAATTTAAGTGCATTCAGCGCAGCCTGTTTCGCACTGTCCTGCTCAGACAGCACAACCACGGCCGCAGAACCGATGAAACAGCCGTACTCCTGCAACGTATCGAAATCAAGCGGGATGTCACCGAGCGAAGCCGGCAGGATTCCACCCGAGGCACCACCTGGAAAGTATCCGTAAAACTGGTGACCATCGAGCATACCGTCGCAATATTCTTCGATCAATTCCTTGATCGTTATCCCGGCGGGTGCAAGATGTACGCCGGGTTTGTTGACGCGGCCCGAGACCGAAAAGCTGCGCACACCCTTGCGCCCATTCCGACCCTGCGAATCAAACCATTCAGATCCTTTTTCAATGACATCACGAATCCAGAACAGGGTTTCGCAGCTGTGTTCGAGTGTCGGCAATCCGAACAGGCCGACCTGTGCGACATAGGGTGGGCGCAGTCGCGGCATTCCGCGCTTGCCTTCGATCGACTCGATCATCGCCGACTCTTCACCACAAATATAGGCGCCTGCGCCGCGGCGTATTTCGATGGACGGCAACTCGTACCCCGACTGGCTGACGAGATCATCGACGGCGCCACTCAAATTCCGAATCACCGATGGATACTCATCACGGATGTATATGTAACATTTATCGAGGCCCACGACCTGCGCCGCGATCAGCATGCCCTCGAGAAATCGATGCGGGTCGGAGAGCATGTAAAAACGGTCTTTGAAGGTGCCTGGCTCGCCCTCGTCGATATTGATCGCACACAGACGAGGCGCTGGCTGGTCGCGCAAAATGCGCCATTTGCGGCCGACCGGAAAGCCGGCCCCGCCGAGACCGCGTAACTGCGTACCCTCGAGGGCTTCGATAATTTCATCCCCACCGATCTCGGCGGCGAGCAAGCGCTCGTATAACTGGTAACCACCCGCCTCCCGGTAAGCTTGGTAATCGATGCTGTCCTGCGGTAATGGTTGCTCGACCTTGCCGGCGTCGACTGCCGACCTGACCGCATCCGTAGTCGCGTTATCAACCGAATACTGGCCGACCACCGCGACCGGCGCCTTGTCACAACGGCCGACACAGGGAACCCGCTGCACACGTACTCCGGTACCCAGTGATGACAGTGCCGCGATGAGTTCTTCGCTACCGGCCAACTCGCAGCTGACAGAATCGCAAACGCGCACGGTGAGTGCGGGTGGAGCGATTTCACCTTCCTTGACGACATCGAAATGGTGATAGAAAGAAGCGACTTCATAAACTTCGGTGGTCGCCAGGCACATTTCATGGGCCAGGGCTACCAGGTGTGCGGCCGACAGATGACCATGCCTGTCCTGAATCCTGTGCAGATGCTCGATCAACAGGTCGCGTTCGCGAGATGCACTACCGAGCAAGTTTTGCACTTCGAGCAACGCATTGATATCAACCACCCTTCCCTTGATCTTTCCACGGCGGCGTTGCTTTCGATTGTCGACCGCATCGGGACTGCGTTCAGGCTGTGACATAAAGAATCTCTAGTATTTGGGTTCCTAAATAAAAAATCCCCGCTCTTGACGAGCGGGGTAAAGTTTAACCCAAGGAGGAGCTAGCAAAAATAGGATAAAACGCCATCACGGTGCTTTAATGCGCCATCACGGTGATGATATTGGTATCGCTCAACAGGTGGCTGGTGACGCCGCCAAACAGGCGCTGACGGGTGCGAGTGTGGGTGAAACCGCCAACCACCAGGAATTCGGCACCGATTTCGTTGCAGGCCGCCAACATTTTTTTGCCGATACTACCGCCGCGACCGCTGAGCACCTTGTAATCGACTTTACAACCGTGCCGCTTAAGGTAATCGATGACTTCGCCGACCCCGTCCTCGCGTTTTTTCGACACCAGCACTGTCACTTTTTTCATCTGCATCAGCCAGGGCAGGGTCATGCAGACCGCCCGACTCGCCTCTACGCTGTCGTTCCAGCCAATCGCGGCATGATCGGCGCGCCGTGCCTGCCATTCCGGCGGCACGATCAGCACCGGGCGACCCGAGTGCAGCATCAGCGATTCATGCAGTTCGCCGACGCCGGGGCCACCAATGCGATGCTTGGTCGGGCGTGACATCGCGATCACGTCCACCAGGCGAGATTCCTGACCGAGTACGGTTTCTGCATCGCCTTCGAGCACGTGCAGCGAAGCGGTAACCGCCTTCGCCACCGACGGCTTGCGCGTAGTCTTGACGCCGCCCTGCTTGCAGAATGCGTTAAACTGACTACGCACCGTGTCGACCGTCGAATCGACCGCCTTCCGGCTCATTCTGGCGAACTCTTCTCGGTAGTTTTTTGGTATGCCACCGAACATGTACGGCTCGTGCGCGAGTTCACGCACGTGCACGACCTTGATATGCGAATCGAAGCGTTTGGCGATAATCAACGCGGTATCAAGCACTTCGGCGCTGCGTTCGGTGCCGTCTACGGGAACCAGGATTACTTTAATCATTTAATTCAACCTCGCATCTAGAACAAGCCCTGAATCAGGCCTGCATCATCGATATGAATCTTATCGGCGGCAGGCACTCGTGGCAAACCCGGCATGGTCATGATTTCACCACAGACGAACACCAGGAAACCGGCTCCGGCCGGCGTTGGCGTAATCGCGGTGACCAGAATCAACTTGCCATCGGGACGCTCTTGCAGGGTATCGATATATGCCGGGTCGATCTTGGCCTTGGTCCTGCCATAAGGCATCAGGGCTTCGCCCGGAATTCCAATTTTATCCGCAATTTCACCGATTGGCTGAGCCGTCGCGGCGCGTGCAATCTCTATGTCACTCATCTGTCTATCCTCGGACCGGTGTAGTGGTCGAAATGATTTTGCCAGGCGAACCCGCGCGGTTTAAGAACCCAGCTTCGCCCCTACATCGAGCCCCGCTGACGCAGCGTATTCATGAACGGGTAATTTGCCCGCATCGGCGCGCACCTTAATGATTCGAATAGCGCCGTCGGCGGTCGCGACCACGGCACCTTCGCCATCGATCGAGATAACGTTGCCGGGTTCACCAATGCCATCAGCTTTACGACTGTCGAAAACCTTAACCTCCTGACCGTTAAAAGTGGTCCAGGCGCCGGGTTGCGGGTTAGCACCACGAATCAGGTTGTAAACTTCGTCGCTGCTCTTGCTCCAGTCGATTTGCACATCATCCTTGCGGCACCAACCTTCGTAACTGCCATCTTGCGGATCCTGCACTTCGCGCGGCGGATTGCCGTCGCGTACCAGTTCGATAGACTCGAGCATGGCGTCTACGCCAAGCGGGTACAAACTATCGAAGTAGATGGAACCGAGCGTATCATCGGGTCCTATATCGACCTCCTTTTGCAACAGGATCGGACCGGTATCGAGACTGTTATCGGGCCAGAAAATCGACAATCCGGTCTTTTTCCTGCCCATGATGATCGGCCAGTTGATCGAGCTGGGCCCCTTGTGCCAGGGCAATAGCGACGGATGGTACTGAATTGAACCGCACTTTGGCACATTGAGTGCCTCCTCAGGCACGAATAGCAGTACATAGGCCATCACGCACAAATCTGATTCATGGCTTGCGAGTTCGTCCCAGACCTCGGGAGCCTTGTAGGATTCTGGCTGAAATACCGGTAATCCTTTCTCCAATGCGAATTCCTTGAGCGGGTCCAGCGGCCTGCCTTCCTTGTCGGGTGCGCAATAAACCGCAACCACTTCGTCAACGCCTTTATCGAGGATGGCTTCGAGAACTGATTTGCCGTAGGCCTGCTGGCCATGAACGATTAATCTCATATATCTCTCCTGTTCTCCGGGACTGGTTGCGCTGCCTGGAGCTTTTTCGTTTAAACCGCGCCAGATTCTTTCAACGACGCAATTTCGTCCGCGTTGTATCCGAGAACATCACCGAGAATTTCTTCCGAATGTTCTCCCAACAAAGGCGAACGTTCGACGACGACATCGTTATCCGACAGTTTGATCGGACAGCCCACGCTCAGGTAAGGCCCACGTTCGGGATGGTCGACTTCGACAATCGTGCCGGTTTCACGCAGCGACGGTTCTTCGGCCAGCTCTTTCATCGACAAAATAGGTCCGACCGGAATGTCGAGCGGATTACAGATTTCCATGACTTCATACTTGGTCTTAGTCATGGTCCACTCTTCGATGGCACCGAAAATTTCGTTCAGATGCGGTAAACGAGTCGGCGGGGTTGCATAGTCCGGGTTTTCCTTCCATTCCGGTTTACCGATGACGTCGCAAATTTTTTGCCAGACAGCAGCCTGGGTTATGAAATAGGTGTAAGCGTCGGGATCTTTTTCCCAACCCTTGCATTTGAGAATACGACCCGGTTGTCCACCACCCGAATCATTTCCGGCACGCGGTGTCGCTTCACCGAACTCGATGCCTTCACCATATTGCGAGTACTCGGGAAGGGGACCGGCCTTGAGACGTTGCTGGTCGCGTAACTTGACCCGGCACAGGTTCAATACACCGTCCTGCATCGCCGCCATCACACGCTGCCCCTTACCAGTTTTGTCGCGGTGTAACAGGGCCGCACAAATACCAAAAGCCAGGTGCAGCCCGGTACCGGAATCACCGATCTGGGCGCCGGTTACAAGCGGCAATCCATCACGGAAACCGGTGGTCGAAGCCGAGCCGCCCGCACACTGCGCAACATTTTCATAAACCTTGCAGTCCTCATAAGGCCCAGGCCCGAAACCTTTTACCGAAGCCATGATCATGCGCGGATTCAACTCCTGGATACGTTCCCAGCTAAAGCCCATGCGATCGAGCGCTCCTGGCGCGAAATTTTCGACTAGCACATCACAGGTTTTGACCAGGCGTTCCAGCACCTCTTTACCGCTTTCATTCTTGGTGTTGAGCGTCAGCGAGCGCTTGTTGTGATTGAGCATGGTGAAGTAGAGGCTGTCAGCACCTTCCACATCGACCAGTTGCTTACGCGTCGCATCACCGACACCGGGACGTTCGACCTTGATCACGTCGGCACCCATCCATGCGAGGAGCTGGGTGCAAGTGGGGCCAGACTGGACATGGGTAAAATCCAGAATTTTTATATGATCTAGAGCTTTAGACATTGTTTACCTCTGTTAAACATTCAGGTTGGTGGTTAGTTACTTGTACATGGTTTGCGCTTTGGTGCCCGGCGCATATTCATTCGGGTCGACCCAGACATTGACGACCGCACACTTGCCGGTCTTCGCAATCGCTTCTCGCGCACGCTGCATCGCAGGCTGAATTTGGCTGGCTTCGTGTACCTCTTCACCATAGCCGCCGATCATTTGACCAAACTGCGAAAAGGGCACATCGCCGAGTTTGTTACCGACATCGCCACGCTCCTGGCCATACTTGGCGAGTTGTCCGTAACGGATCTGGTTCATCGCCGAGTTGTTGCCGATCACCGCCAGGTATGGCGCACCGAAACGTTGCGCGGTTTCCATATCGAAAGAAGTCATACCAAACGCACCGTCACCATAGAGACAAACAACCTCTTTATTCGGATGTGCGAGCTTGGCCGCCATCGAAAAGCCGGTACCGACTCCGAGCGAACCGAGCGCCCCCGGATCCATCCACTGGCCGGGATTGCGCGGGCGTACCGCCTGCGCGGAGATAGTCACGATATCGCCACCGTCACCGATGTAGATGGTGTCTTCACCGAGGAACCGATTAATTTCATAGGCGAGGCGATAGGGGTGAATGGGGTTCTGATCCGTGGTAAACATCGGCATCAGTTTTTCCAGCTTGGTGGCTTCGATATCACGCAGTTCGGCCATCCACTTCTGCCGTTGCTGTTTCGCGCCATCATCGATACGACCCGATGCCGCCTGTTCTACCGCGGCCAGGATAGAGCCCGGATCGCCAACGAGCCCGAGGTTGATGTCGCGGTTCTTGCCGACCGTGGCATAGCTTTGGTCGATCTGTACCAGAGTCGCGTCTTTCGAAATACGTTTTCCGTATCCCATGCGGAAATCGAATGGCGTACCCACGATCAGGATGACATCGGCATTCTTAAAAGCATCGCTACGCGTACGATCGAAGTGGTGAAGGTCACCCTGCGGTAACATGCCACGGCTGGCACCATTCATGTAGGCGGGTATATCGAGCGAACGCACGAAACTGATTGCGGCATCCTGCCCCTGAGAAGCCCAGACCTGTTGTCCGAGCAATACCGCCGGACGCTGGGCCTTGACCAGAATATCCGCAAGCTTTTCGATATCGGCGGGATCGCCGATCGACTTGACCGAGGCACGGTAAGAGCCCGGCTCGGGTATGACTGCAGATTCAATCGGAACTTCCCGATCCAGTATATCTCGTGGAATTTCGAGGTAAGACGGGCCATAGGCGCCATTGAAACACTCGCGTGCCGCCATCGAGACCATATCGGCAACCCGTTCGGTCGAAAACACACCCGAGGCGAATTTGGTGATCGGCGTCATCATGTTGACGTGCGGCAAATCCTGCAGCGATCCCATCTTGTGCTGGGTCAGCGAGCTTTGTCCGCCGATGTGCAGTATCGGACTTTCCGAGCGGTAGGCAGTGGCCACACCGGTTACCGCATTGGTGCAACCGGGCCCAGCCGTAGTCACCACGCAACCGAGCTTACCGGTTTGGCGTGCATAACCATCCGCGGCATGCGCCGCGGTTTGCTCGTGGCGCACGTCGACAATGCGAATACCCTCGTCCAGGCAGCCATCGTAGATGTCGATGATATGACCACCACAAAGTGTAAAGATGGTGTCGACGCCTTCGGCCTTGAGTGCCTTCGCGACCAGGTGGCCGCCTGAAATAACCGAGCCGTCTTTGGTTTTTGCCTTCAGGGTATCCGTGGCGGTATCCGATACCGGTGGTTTTTCAGCTACAGTAGACATTGCGTATTTACCTCGTCTGTTTAATCAGCCGACCAGGTATTCATGAGTCCCGGCCTTTGATGGTTTCAACAAGCCAGTTAAAACTGGCTTAATTGATCAGGTTAATCCAGATAATCGACATAACGTTCGATATGCTTCGCCAGTTCGAGGGCGTGATCCCTGACCAGTTGCTCGGCGTGGTAGGCGTCTCGTTCCTCGATCGCCTCGATGATACGGGTGTGATCCATGACCGATTGCGCCACCCGGTCGCGGTCCTTGATGGTGCTCGCGCGAATCGCACGCATGTGAAAAAACAATTGGTCCGCCATCTGCATAATCAATTCAGAATGACCGAGTTTAATAATCGTTTGGTGAAATTCGATATTGGTGTCTGAGTACTCGTCGATATGGGTGCGCGCTTCTTCACCATCATAAGAGGTAAAATTTTTGCGCAGCTGCGCGATTTCATCATCGCTTGCGCGACTGGTTGCAAGACGTGCGGCCATGCTTTCGAGCGCCGCCCAGACATCGACGATATCGAGTATTTCTTCCTTATTCTTACGCACCACGAAAGAACCGCGGCGCGCAATATTCTCGACGATCCCTTCCTGCTCGAGGCGCGAAATCGCTTCGCGCACCGGGGTGCGGCTAACCCCCAGCTGTTCGCCGAGGGCACGCTCATCAAGCCGAATCGGATCCTTGCTGGTGTAGATATCCATGTGCCCGATCAACTCGCGCAGGGCTTCGTAGACTCGCGTCTTCAGCCCCTTGGATTGTTCGAGCGGAACGATGCCGGTTAAGCTCATCGCATGGCCCATGATGTTGAATGGCTAGCCCGCATTTCTCTCGGCCTGGGGCTTGCGAACCCTGTCATAGATCATCTTGAACACCGGCAGGAACAACAGGAGTAGCGCGACCACCATGATCGGACCAGCGTAAACTCGCTCGAAGAAAATCATGAAAGAGCCTTCGGAGATTATCAGCGACTGGCGTAGCGCGGGCTCTGCCAACGGTCCCAACACAATTGCCAAAACCGCAGGCGCCAGTGGGTAATCGAGCTTGCGCATCAGGTAGCCGACGATACCGAACACGATCATCAGCCAGACATCGTGCATGTCCTGGGTCGGGGCATAGCCACCGATCAGACACAGCGTAAAAATAACCGGCGCCAGAATCGTGAACGGAGTTTTCAGCACCTTGATGAAAACCGGAATAAAGGCAATGTTGATCAATAGAGTAAACAGGTTGGCGGCGTATAGCGATGCGATCAATCCCCAGACAAACTCACTGTGATCGACGAACAGGCGCGGGCCGGGTTCCAGCCCCCAGATGACCATGCCGCCGAGTAAGATTGCGGTAGTCGGCGAGCCGGGAATGCCGAGTGTCAGCATCGGCAGCATCGAACCGGTGCTGGCCGCATTATTGGCCGCTTCCGGTGCGCAGACACCTTCAATCGCACCGTTACCGAACTTTTCCGGCTCCCGTGATATTTGCTTGGCGATGCCATAAGCCATCAGCGAACCGGGCGTGGCGCCGGCCGCCGGCAGGATACCGACAAAGTAACCCAGTAACGAACCCATCACGGTTGATTTCCAGGTTTTGACCAGTTCGCGCAGCGCGGCAAAGGTTCGAGCAACCGATACGGTTGCTTCGGAGAGCATGCTCTTGCCACCACCGAGTGCGTGTTCTTCAACCGTCCACAGCATTTCGCCGATCCCGTAAATACCGATCGCCAGCACCAGGAAGTTAACCCCGTGCAGAAATCCGGTGATGTCCCACAGCACCAGTCGGGGTTCACCGGAGATGATATCGAAACCAACCGCACTCAATACCAGACCGATACAAATGGAAAACAGGGTTTTAAAGATATCATCGCTACCGAGGCCGACGAAGGTCGCAAAGGCCAGCATCATCAACGCAAATTCTTCGGGCGCACCAAATACCAGCGCAACATGCGCCAGGGGTGGTGCGAAAAAAGTAAACAGCACAACAGAAATTGAGCCGCCGACAAATGAGGCCACCGCAGCACCGATCAGGGCCTTGTCCGCGAGGCCCTGCTTTGCCAACGGACGGCCGTCGAAGGTGGTCGCAACCGCGGTCGAAGCGCCGGGAATTCCGAGCATAATCGACGAAATCGCACCACCGTACATGGCTCCATAATAAATCGCTGCCAGAAAAATAATTGCACCGGTAGGGGGCACCAGGAAAGTCAGTGGTAACAGGATTGCCACACCGTTAACCGAACCCAGACCCGGCATCGCTCCGATAAAAAGCCCGAGTGCGCAGCCGCCAATTATCAACAGCAGATTCTGTGCTTCGAAGACAATCAGGAAACCCTGTGCCAGCTGTCCCAGAATTTCTAACATGTTACTGCCTCTCTTCTCAGCCCGGGTTTAAAATCAACTACAAAAATATCTTGTAAAGAGGTATGAAAAAGGGTTCGGTAATCCCTTTCGGCAGGATGATCTTCAGCGTGATCTCGAAGAAGTAGAAGATAACAACCGGTATCACCACGGCCAGTGTCATCGTGAGTCCCCAGGAGTGCTTACCCAGAAAGCGCAGGTAAAAGACTAAAAATAACGGCAACGCACCATAGATTCCGATAAAGGAAAATAACGCGACGGTGATAATCAGCGAACCCGCAACCGCGGCGACATCACCGAGCACATGCGATTCGATGTAGGTTTTGGTCGAAGTTGCGATCCTACCCTTCTTGCGAAACCAGTTGAACAGAATCCCGCCACAGGAGATCAGCATGATGGTGGCGAGCCAGAATGGCCAGGAGCCGCCACCGGGTCCTTCTTCCTCGATCCAGCCGATCGGTAGTTCGGCACTTTTAACCATCAGGTAGATAGAGAAAGCCCCCATCATTATCGCCATCAACAATTCTGCCGTTCTGACCGTCATGATGAGTTCCCCCTCTATCTACCTTTGGATTTTCAATAAAGCCCTGTTTACTTGATGGCACCCATTTTCTTCAGCATGACTTCGTGAATATCGCGCTCACGCTTCCAGTAGCTCATCAACGCATCACCGGTCAGCAGATCGCCCTGCAGACTCTTCTTGGTGCGGTACTCCTGCCACTTCGCAGAATTAAACACCTTGGTGAACAGGTCGTCGTAATAGGCCGCGGCTTCTTTGCTCATGCCTGGAGCGCCAACCACGGTACGCTGCATGTAGTAGACCATGTCAGAGCCGATCTCTTTAAAGGTGGGCGCATCCGGGAACAGCGGCAAACGATTATCGGTGAATGATGCCAGTGCCTTGGTAGTACCGGCTTCATAGAAACCCAGCTGCTCGGAAGGATTGTTAACGGTTGAATCGGCATTCTTGCCGGCGAGTTCCTTCGCTACCTTGCCGCCACCCTTGTAGGGAACGTACTTCATTTTCAGGTCATAGGCGGTATTGAGGAAATCGGTTAACAGATTGTCTTCCGAATTCTTACCGGTGCCCGCCATGATCCATTTGCTACCCTTGGCCTTGGCCGCTTTGACGAAATCATCGACGTTGTTGATGTCTTTACGATCTGAATGAACCCACAGCAGAAAGGTATCTTCGGCCATGCGCGCAATCGGGGTAAAATTTGTGATATCAACGCCCAGCCCAGGCTGGCGCAACGGTGTGGTATAAAAGCTGTTCAGCGTGAACATGATGGTGTGGTTGTCACCCTTCTTGCCGTTCACATGGACCAGGGCTTCTGCACCAGAACCACCAGGCTTGTTAACAGGAGTGAACGGAACCGGTGCCATTTTTTCCGAGGCAATGATACTTTGCAGTAGCCTGACCGCCTTATCCGCACCACCGCCCTTACCCGCCATGACGACGAATTCGACCGGTTTTTGCGGTTCCCACGCATGCCCGATAACCGGCATACCCGCGAGAATGGCACTGACGCCCAGTGCGCAGAACACCTTCCTGAGTGTATTTTGTGATTTAAACATTTATTGTGCTCCTCAATATTAAGGACCGATTGCGGTCCAGACCAAATGCCTCCAGTTTTCGAAAAACCAGCGACACCCATTGCCAGACCCTTGGGTAAAAATCTGGCTACCCAAAATCAAAATTCCGATTTCGGGCCGATTCGTATATCACATATCAAGTTCATACACGAATCATTTTCCTGATTATCCAGCCCGTTATTGAACCGGGCCTTAATCTATTTTTATTTTGGTATACAATATACCAAAGGTAACTTTATACCACCAAAGAGAAAGGTGTAAAGTGTTTTTTAACCCGAATGCTATTTTTGCAGCGCCTCCTGCATCAGTTTGCCCATATCGGACGGGTTTCGCGTTACGCCGACCCCGGCCGCTTCGAGCGCCGCGATTTTTTCATTGGCCGTGCCCTTGCCACCAGCGATAATCGCACCGGCATGGCCCATGCGTTTGCCCGGGGGTGCGGTGACCCCGGCAATAAAACCGACCACCGGCTTGGTCATATTGTCGGCTATCCACTCGGCGCAGATTTCTTCGTCGGTACCACCGATTTCACCACACATGACAACGCCATCGGTGTCGGGATCGTCGTTAAACATCTTGATCACGTCGACATGTTTGAGGCCATTCACCGGATCACCACCGATGCCGACACAGGTCGTTTGCCCCAGGCCCAGCTTGGTCAGCTGATCGACCACCTCATAAGTCAGCGTACCGGAACGCGAAACCACGCCGATACGACCCTTCTTGTGAATGTAGCCAGGCATGATACCGATCTTGATTTCCTCGGGCGTAATCACACCGGGGCAATTCGGACCCACCAGGATGGTACTGGAACCCTCCATGCGATCACGGCTGCGAATCATGTCCTTGACCGGAATACCTTCGGTAATACAGATGACGACTTCAATTTCGGCATCGACTGCTTCATCGATAGCCGCAGCGGCGAATGGAGGCGGCACATAGATAACCGACACATTGCATTGGGTCGCAGCTTTTGCTTCGGCAACCGAGTCATAAACCGGCACACCCTCAACGACCTGTCCGCCTTTCTTTGGGGTCACACCGGCTACATAGCAATTTCTGCCATTGGCGTACTCGATCGAGTGATGGGTGTGGAACATGCCAGTCTTGCCGGTAATCCCCTGGGTCACTACACGTGAATCTTTATTGATCAGTATCGACATGATTATGCTCCTGCTGCTGCCGCAGCCACTTTCTCGGCTGCGTCGGCCATGGTGGTAGCGCTGATAACTGAAATGCCGGAATCAGCCAGTATCTGGCGACCCTTTTCGACATTGGTGCCTTCGAGGCGCACCACCAGAGGTACCGACAGGTCGACCTCGCGTGCAGCGTTGACCAATCCCTCGGCGATCACGTCGCAACGCATAATGCCACCGAATATATTGACCAGAATGGCCTTCAGGTTTGAATTCTTGAGCATGATCTTGAACGCCTCGGTGACCTGTTCGGTAGTCGCGCCACCGCCCACGTCGAGGAAGTTCGCTGGCGAGGCGCCATACAGCTTGATGATATCCATGGTTGCCATCGCCAAGCCTGCGCCGTTGACCAGGCAACCGATGGTGCCATCGAGAGATATATAGTTGAGCCCGAATTTCGAGGCTTCGATTTCATCGATATCCTCCTCATCGAGATCGCGCAGATCTTCCAATTCGGGATGACGGTACATCGCGCTTTCGTCAAAATTGATTTTCGCATCGAGCGCGATCACGCGCCCGTCTTCGGTTACGATCAATGGGTTGATTTCAGCGAGTGAAGCGTCCTTGTCCCAGAAGGCCTGGTACAACGCCTGTATTAGTTTACCCGCCTCGCCAACCAGCACCGATGGTATGCCGATCTTGCCTGCCAATCCCTCAGCTTCTGCGTCGCTAAGTCCGCTTTTCGGATCGACCGATACCTTGTGAATTAATTCGGGTGTTTCTTCTGCTACGGTTTCGATTTCGGTTCCGCCCTCGGAACTCGCCATGACGGTAACGCGTTGCGTCGCGCGATCCACGACCAGGCCGACGTAAAGTTCATCCTTGATCGCTGCGCCCTGTTCGACCAGCAAGCGTTTGACTTCTTTACCCTCAGGGCCGGTCTGGTGGGTTACCAGCGTCATCCCAAGAATATCATCGGCAAAGCCACGCACTTCGTCGAGACTTGCGGCCACCTTGACGCCACCACCCTTGCCGCGTCCACCCGCGTGAATCTGTGCCTTGACGACCCATTTATCACCGCCGATTGACTCCGCGGCGGCGACCGCTTCATCGACCGAGAAACAAGCTTTTCCATCGGGTACCGCAACTCCGTATTCGCGCAGAATGTCCTTGCCCTGATACTCGTGTATTTTCATTGTTTCGCTACTCCGCTTCAGCAAAGGGTGGTATATCGTATACCAGGTTAAAAGAAAAGCAAAAAAAACGCACCACCCAGATGCGCTTCTCATCATGTCAGGTTGGCGCAAACATTGTAAACGCCAATTCGGGATATAACTAGACCGGTTGTCCGGATACCTTGATGCTCTCTTCCTGTACGGTTTTGTTGAGCAGGCTGACCAGCGCGAAAACTGTATTCATCGCCGGTGTCGGGATGCCAGTTTGTTCTCCGAGCTCGATCACAACGCCAAGCATGCCGTCGATTTCGAGCGCCTTGCCGACTTCGAGATCCTGCAGCATCGATGTCTTGTGCTTACCAACGCCTTCAGCACCCTCGATGCGTCTTTCCAGTGAAACCCGAAAGCTGGCGCCCAGTTTCTCGGCGATCTGCTGGGCTTCGGTCATCATCTGCGCCGCGAGTGCGCGGGTTTGTGGAAACTGGCAGATATCGACCAGGGTCGAATGGGTCAGCGCACTGATCGGGTTGAAAGACAGATTGCCCCAGAGCTTGAGCCAGATTTCGGAACGAATGTCGGGCAGCACGAAGGACTTGAAACCGGCTTCGACAAAAGCGCTGCAAATCGCCTGTACTCTCTCGGATTCCGAACCATCGAGTTCACCGACCGGGTAACGGTTACCCTCGATATGGCGAATAACCCCGGGGGCGTCGATAGTTGCCGCCGGGAAGGCGATACAACCGATGATGCGGTCGGGGTCGATCGCGGCGGCAATCGCGCCATCCGGATCGACGGTACGCACGATGCTGTCCCGGTATTCACCCTCCAGTTTCTGGAAATACCACCATGGAATGCCATTTTGCAAGGTCACAATGACACCCGTTTCTGACAACATAGCGGTCAGTTTATCGGCGATCGGCTCGATCTGGTGCGCCTTGACACCCAACAGCACGATGTCCTGATCGGTAACTTCAGCCATATCGGCGGTCGCAAAGATATCGGTAGTAACGAGTTCTTCGCCATTTTCGATGTATTTCAGGCCATTGCTCCTAATCGCATCCAGGTGCGCGCCGCGTGCAATAACTGACAATTCGTGACCCGATTGGGCCAGTTTAGTCGCCATCATGCCGCCGATCGCGCCTGCTCCAACCACGCATACTTTCATCATAAACCTCACAAACTCAGGGGGGCGTAAAAGCGGCGCATTCTACGCCAATCATTGCCATGACGTCCACGCGACCAACCAAATTGTAGCGATTAATATTTTTGTTCGGATAGTCACACAACTTATGCACAGCTCCGAATACAACTCTGTTTTTGCGCAATCAAATTTAAATTTGAGCGCTCATGTGATAGATTCCGCGCCCTCGTGACTAACTACCTGACAAAACAACTATGACGAACTGGGTACGCTTCAACTGGAAGGACAAAATACATCGGGGCACGTTGAGCGGTGATGATATCGCCGTTTGCAGCAACGATTTATTCGAACAAGCGGCGTTCACCGGGGAGACAGCCTCATTGTCCGAAGTGAAGCTGCTTGCACCCTACACACCGAATTCGATTCTGGCGCTATGGAACAATTTCCACGAACGCGCCGAGGCTGAAGGCCAGACTATTCCAGTTACACCTCTTTATTTCATGAAACCGGTCAGCAGTATCATCGGACCCGATGAAACGATTTATCGCCCGCGCGGACATAGCGGCCGCGTCATTTTCGAGGCCGAACTGGGTATCGTCATCGGCAAACCGTGCCAGGGCATATCGGCCGAGCAGGCCGACCATCACATTTTCGGCTATACCTGTGTCAACGACGTCACCGCAATCGAATTCCTCTTCGAGGACAAGGCGTTCCAGCAATGGACGCGTAGCAAGGGCTATGACACTTTCACCCCGCTGGGCCCCTGCATCAATACAGACATCGATCCGGCAGAATTGAACATCCTCGCCATCCAGGGAGATGAAACCCGTCAGAACTACCCGGTCAGCGACATGATTTACAGCCCACAGCAAATCGTCGCGATGATCTCCGAGTACCAGACCCTGCTTCCCGGCGATCTGATCTGTTGCGGTACCTCGGTCGGCGCACGCACGATGAAACCGGGAAGCGAAATCGAGATATCGATCCCGGGGATCGGAAACCTGGCCAACCGGTTTGAAGACTTCCCCGAATAAGATACGTCTGAAGGCTCTGCTATGGCGTTAGCAATTGGACTGAACCAGGAGCAATTCACCTTCCGTATGGTCGGCGCCAGTCGGCGCGAAGACCGGATTCGCATCACCGCCGACTGGATCCTGATGCAATTCGACGAATTCTACAGTGAATTTCTAAGGGTACCCTACCAGGCCAAGACAGCCTTCGAACAACAACACCACAGCACCTCGATCTGGTTAAGCCGCCATCGCCTGTCGCTGTACAGCTCCTACATCCATCGCATGGGTGCCTATTTGCAGGCGATACAACCCAACATCTCGGTCGACGCCAGTTTCCTGAACCAGCTCGAAGAGCATTTTTGGCGCATGATCGAGCCCCGCTATGAATCCGATGTCGCTTATGCGTTCATGCATTCGATCCGGCGCATGGTGTATCGGGATGAATGGAAACCGGTCGAGTATTCAACCTTTGGCTTCGCCGAAAGTAGCGACAAGTACCCGGTGGAGCTACTCAGACAATTCCCGGTTGAGGGCCAGGTCAGCCCCGCTCTGATCGAGCAAATTCTGAAACTGATACCGGAGTTCGCGCAGCAGTATCGCGATATTTCCGGCGATAGCGCGGCCATTACCTGGCGCATCAATCGACTCGCCGGGAGGCGCGGTGCAAACATCGAAACCCTGGAAATGATTGATGCCGGGTTCTATCGCAACCGCGGTGCCTATCTGGTCGGCAAAATCAAGTTCGACAATAACAGCTATGCACCGCTGATTATGGCCTTGCTCAACAGTTCCGGAGGTATCTATTGCGACGCCGTCATCCTCGACCAGCATCTTGCTCACAACCTGTTCAGTTCGACGCTGGCAAATTTTCATGTCACGACCAGCTATTACCACGAACTGAGCGCCTATTTACACAGCCTGATGCCGCACAGAGCGCTGGGTCTGAACTATTCAACCATCGGCTATAATCACGTCGGCAAAGTCGCGGTCATCAATGAACTCAAGCATGAGGTCGCAACCACCGGTGGCGTGCTCGATACCGCGATTGGTGAAGCCGGCACGGTCGCAATAGGCTTCGCCGGGCCGCAATCGGCCTATAACCTGAAAGTGATTCGCAATCACCCGACCAAGGGCTACAAATGGGGTGAGTTCGAGGGCATAGATTCGGTCAAGGAAAAATACAGCCGCGTGCACGAAATCAATCGCACCGGCAGCATGCTGGACAATATCATCTACTTCAATATCGCGCTCGAACGCAATTTGTTTGCCGAAAGCCTGCTCGAAGAGTTGCTGCAGGAGGCCAGCGAAACCGTCACCCTGCAACGCGACATGATCGTCTTCAAATACCTGATCGTACAGCCACGCATGACGCCGTTGCCGGTGTTCCTCGAAAACGCCGCAGAGAGAGAGGTGCGCATCGTCATCGAGAGTCTGGGCGATTGCATCAAGAACAATGCAGCCGCGAATATTTTCAACAAAGACCTCGACGCACGCAATTACGGTGTGAGTCATTTTCTCAAGGTATACCTGTACGACTACGATGCGCTCGAAGTGATGGTCGACGTCAAGATTCGCAGTAACACCGATCGCTTCGACGGTGAGGAAGATATCCCGGACTGGTATTTCGAGGATGGTGTTATCTTCCTGCCCGAAGAAATTGAGGCCGGATTGTGTATTCGCGACCGTGAGCAACGACAGATTTTTCGTGAGATGCACGGTGATTTGTTACGCACCCAGTACTGGGAAGAACTACAAACGGAGCTGAGCCAGGACCTGGTGCCGGCGATCAAGGTTTATCCCGATACCTGTAAACTGCAGCGAGCCGGACAGGGCGAATAGGCGCTGAATTCTATGGGCGACGAAGCAATCCATACTTTTTATTCAAGCAAACCCCGCGTTATACACATGGCGCTTAACATCGCCCTATCACCGATTTTACTATACCTGCTGGGTGCCTGGGCATGGCCCCCAGGCCTGCCGCATTACATCGTCTTCGGGCTCACCGTTTTGATGGCGCTGCAATACACGCGCACACGCTGGCGTGCACCCCGCCTGGTGCTCGATGAAACCGGGCTGTACTGCGGCGCTTTCTATGCTGCTGAAAACATCTACCGGGCCGAAGGTACGATACGCTCGGTGAGGCTGTGGATGCTCAAGGACGGCAAGGTCAAGGAAAAGATCATCAGCCTCGGCTGGGCCAGTCGCGATGACTGCCGTGCAATTCAGCAGTTACTGGTCGATCGCTTTCAACGCGAAATTCCGGAGTAGCAACTGATTAAAGCCTCAGAGTTGGCATCCGGGGGAGACAATACAACGCTACCTCGGCAGCAAGCTCTCAAAAGTCGCTCCCAACCGCCGCTAGCGGCGGTTGGTCCATCCCTGGAATCGCTTGGAGCTCGGCTCCTGCCTCGCTACACTTTTGAGAGCTTGCTGTCGAGGTAGCTTTCATAGAATTAGTAGGCCCACTTCCTCTGGACTTAACATAGATAATCGTAAAAAAATCCCCGGTCAGAGGGCTAAACTGACCAGGGATGACGCCCTCCTCGGGCAATGGCGCTTACGCGCCGGGGGGAAAAGGATCGCAGCTCAGAGAAGTCTGTTGTTATTATTTTTATCGCTTTTATTACAGGGGGATAACGCGAGGGCTCCCCTGGCTGCGATCACCACCTGGATGATCAGGAAAAACATGAGCAGCAAACCCATACTGCCAGCGTGGGCTGAGATATGGCCATGGTCATGGTAAGGCTCGTCCCATGCCCGATCCTCGATGAGGATATCCCTGCCGAGATAGTGGTAGTCGAGTACTTCGCTGGTCACCATGTAGGCATGATCGAGGCTATAGATTTCGACCAGCACCGCGTAGTAACCCGGCTCATAACCCTCGAGTAACTCGGTCTCGACTTCGTAGGCATCGCCTGTGTCGTCGATGTGAATCGAAAACAGATCGGTAGTGTAATATTGACTCCAGGGTCCACCTTCACGGCTCAGGTACAACTTGGCATATACCGTCGCACTGTCATTGCTGACATCGACATCGAAATAAACATTGATCGCATGATGATATCCATCACCGTCAAGATCCGAGACCATTGCTACATCGGCATCATAAATCTCGAAGATCTGATCGTGTCGATTCGCGATGCCGTCGAAATTCTGCGCCGCTGTGGAAGCCGCGTAATTTTCCGACTGAGTGGGATTGGGCTTGCTCAGCACTTCACGCTGCTGCAACAATTGCGACAGATCAATGTTCTGATCCAGCTTCAACTTGCCGGCCGAGCGGCTGGACTGCGTTTCTGCAGCGACCGCGGGCAGATTGAAACCCAGCATTGCCAGCGAGATTAAAATGATTCCGAGAGTCTTCATCGTCGTCTACTAGTAGTTGTAGTTGTGGCGGTAGTGTTTAGGCCTGGGATTGTGGTAACCACCATGACTGTGGCTACGACGGTGGCGAGGCTTGTAGTGGTGACGACGGTGGTTGTAGTGATGATTGTAATGGCTGTGGTGGCCGTGATGTAACAACGCACCCAGTGTCAGAAACGCAATCGCCGGCCCCACAATGTTCTGGTTGTGATGCGCGTTTGCCGGCACACTCACCAGCGCCAGCATTAACAGGCTACCAGCAGTTGCGATACGAAGTTTGTTTACCCCTTGCTTAACCATTACTATCTCCGTTTTGATTGATAATGGCGACACTTTAGCGGGCAGAGTCTTAATCCAGGCTGAACCGCAAAGAAATCTGTTTTGTGAAATAATTACCGATACCGATATCCCATGAAAACCATTCAACTCGAATCTGAAGCGATAGCGCCATCCAAAATTGTCTGCATTGGCCGAAACTACCTCGCGCACATCAAGGAGCTCGGTAACGAAACCCCGGACGAAATGGTCATATTCAACAAACCTAACTCGTCCGTTTCGACGCAACTACATGCGTCACGAGACGGAGAAACCCTGCACTACGAGGGAGAGATCTGCTTCATCGTTGGAGACGCGGGACTACGCGCAGTCGGCTTCGGACTCGACCTGACCCGGCGCAAACTGCAATCAAAACTGAAGGCCAAGGGACTACCCTGGGAACGCGCCAAAGCCTTTGATGGCGCTGCCTGCTTCAGCGATTTTGTGGTGCTCGGCGATATCGAACTTGAGAGCCTGTCATTACAACTCGAAATCAACGGCGAACTGTGTCAGGAAGGAGGCTACGAGTTGATGATGCACAAACCCGATCAAATCCTCGACGGTATCCAGCAATTCATGACACTGGAGAACGGTGACATCATCATGACCGGCACGCCACAAGGCGTCGGCCAGGTGCAAACGGGGGATCACTTTGCCGGCAGGATCAAATCGGGGAGTCGGTTGCTGGTCAGCCAGGAATGGCGCGCCGAATAACGAGCAAAAAAAAGGCCGGTTTCAAACCGGCCTTTTCAAACAGATAGACAGGAACGTTTACAGCGCCTTGATCTGAGCATTCATACGACTCTTGTGGCGCGCGGCCTTGTTTTGACTGATCAAGCCGTGAGTGGCGGAGCTGTCGAGTACTGGTACGACCTTCTTGTATGCTTCTTCAGCTGCCTTTTTATCGGCAGCGGCAATCGCGGCAACGGTTGCCTTGATATGGGTCCGCATCATCGAACGGCGGCTGGCATTGGCCTGACGACGCTGTTCTGCCTGGTTTGCACGCTTACGCGCAGATGCTGAATTTGCCAAGGTTGACTCCTGAAATCGGGCTAAAAAAACGAGGCGCGCATTATCTTCACTGTTTCCGGCGCTGTCAACCCAAAATGACTGGAAATGGCTGATACCGCAGAAGTTAAAGTGCTAGAATTCGCCGCTTTTACAGGCTTTAGAGAATACGGATCGAACTCCATAAATGAGTGCGCTGATCAAATCAACGGTTTCGGTAAGCTCGATGACATTATTGTCTCGCTTGCTGGGACTCGCTCGTGACATCGTAATCGCGCGTTTCTTTTCTGCAAGCGATGCTGCCGACGCGTTTTTTGTCGCTTTCAAGATCCCCAATTTTCTTCGCCGCCTGTTTGCCGAAGGCGCTTTCTCGCTGGCTTTCGTACCGGTACTGACCGAGTACCGCAGCAACTACAGTGCAGCGCAGACCCGCGATCTGATCGACCGGGTTGCCGGCACGCTCGGTTTTATCCTGTTGCTGCTGAGCGTTCTCGGTGTGGTCGCATCGCCACTGCTGATTGGCATTTTTGCCGCAGGATTCATCGACCAGCCGGTCAAGTTTGATCTGACCGCGGACATGCTGCGGTTGACCTTTCCCTATATCCTGTTGATATCGATGACTGCGATGTCGGGCGGCATACTCAATACCTGGAAACGTTTTGCGGTACCTGCGTTTACCCCGGTTTTGCTCAATCTGAGTCTGATCGGTTGCGCACTGTGGCTGAGTCCGCAGCTCGAAATGCCAATCACCGCGCTCGCCTGGGGCGTGTTGATCGCCGGTGTTGCACAACTCCTGTTTCAGTTGCCTTTTCTCTACCGCGAAGGACTATTGCCGCGACCAAGATGGGGTTGGCGGCATGAAGGCGTGCAAAAAATTATCAAGTTGATGATTCCCGCGCTGTTCGGCTCTTCGGTAGCGCAGATCAATCTGCTTTTCGATACCTTTATCGCCTCCTTCCTGGTCACCGGCAGCGTCTCCTGGTTGTATTACTCGGACCGCCTGCTCGAATTTCCACTCGGCGTGTTTGGCGTGGCGCTGGCAACCGTGGTATTGCCCAACCTATCCCAGGCGCATTACAAGAACGGCGACGACAGCTTCAACCAGACCATGCACTGGGCGATTCAGCTGACTCTGATCATCGCGGTGCCGGCAACCTTCGGGCTGTTTTTACTGGCGCAACCCATCCTCTCGACATTGTTCGAATATGGCGCCTTCGAGTTCAACGACTCGATGATGGCAGCCTACAGTTTGATGGCTTATAGCCTCGGCCTCCCCGCATTCATCATGATCAAAATCCTGGCGAATGGATTTTATGCCCGCCAGGACACCCGCACACCCGTACGTATCGGCATTCAAGCCATGTTTATCAACATGCTGTTGAACGTTGTTTTCGTCGTCTCCATGCTGCAGGCCGATTTTCTGGCACCGCATGTCGGACTCGCCCTGGCGACCACCGCCTCGGCCTATTTCAACGCATTCCGCCTGGCGCGTGAACTGCGCCGCGACGCCATCCTCGGCCCTCCGGAAAGCTTCAGCTCGCCGTTGCTTAAAATACTCTCAGCCTGCATCGCAATGAGCTTACTGATTTATTTGATGCTTCCGAACTTCGACCTGTGGGGCGACTGGCGCTGGTACCGGCGTCTTGCCGAGCTCGCCTGGATGATTCTGCCCGCGATCTTGTGCTACGGCACGATGCTTTGGATAATGGGCTTTCGCCGCCAACACTTCGCCCCCTGATCTCTGATGAAGTTAATCCGTGGACTTTGTAATATGAAGCACCCGCTGCCCGCGAGCGCGGTGACGATCGGAAACTTCGATGGCGTCCACCGCGGGCATCAGCTCGTCATCGCCCAGTTAAAGCGCATCGCCGAATCCACAGGCTTACCCACCGTAGTGATAATTTTCGAGCCACAACCGATTGAATATTTCACCCCTGCCAGGGCACCGCGACGTCTGGCCCGGTTTCACGAAAAAATTGCCTACCTGAAAGCGCAACAGATCGACTACCTGCTTTGCCTACGTTTCGATCACGAGCTCGCCGAACAAAGTGCGGAAGACTTCATTCAGAAAATCCTGGCCGGGCAGCTGAACACAAAACGTCTGGTTATCGGCGACGACTTCCATTTCGGTAAAAATCGTGTGGGCAACTTCCGGTATCTGCAAGACAATAGCGAGCGCTTCGGTTTCATCGTCGATGAAACCGAAACCTTGATGCTCGATGGCAAACGCGTCAGCAGCACACGCATCCGCGAATGCATCCAGCAGGACGATTTCGAGAAAGCGGCCGAGCTGCTCGGCCGACCCTACTCGCTCTCCGGCAGAGTCGCGCATGGACAAAAACTCGGACGCCAACTCGGTTACCCGACAATCAATATAAAAATGGGCGATAAAACCCTGATCGTTAAAGGAATATTTGCGGTTCGCGTGAAAGGTATAGATAATCGCGTGCTACAGGGCGTTGCCAGTATCGGTACCCGCCCCACGGTGAATGGCGTCGATACGATTCTCGAAGTATATATTCTCGATTTTGATCAGGACGTATATGGCTATAGCGTCGAGGTCGAGTTTTTGCATAAGATTCGAAATGAAGAGAAATTTGATTCCCTGGAGGAATTGACCGTCCATATCGCGCAGGATACCGAACAGGCGAAAGCGTTTTTTGACAGAGATGAATGACAGTTGGCTGACTACAAATCTACATTGAATTTACCCGATACCGAGTTTCCAATGCGCGGCAATCTCGCCAATCGCGAGCCGGAACGTTTGCAGAAGTGGCAGGATCGAGACCTCTACCAGATGATCCGCGAGGCGCGCGTCGGGCGTAAGCGCTATGTGCTGCACGATGGTCCGCCATACGCCAACGGCGACATCCACATTGGTCACGCGGTCAACAAGATTTTGAAAGACATGATCGTCAAATCACGCACCCTAAACGGTGAAGACGCGCCTTATGTTCCCGGTTGGGACTGTCACGGCCTGCCGATCGAGCATCAGGTGGAAAAGAATATCGGCAAGGTCGGCGTCAAGGTCGAGGCGGACGAATTTCGCCAGGCCTGCCGCGACTACGCGCTCAAGCAAATCGACCAGCAACGTCTCGATTTTATTCGTCTCGGCGTGTTGGGCGACTGGTACGACCCGTACCTGACGATGAAATTCGATACCGAGGCCAATATCGTGCGCTCGGTCGGCAAGATCATCGAAAACGGTCATGTCGTCCGTGGCGACAAGCCGGTGCACTGGTGCATCGACTGTGGCTCGGCACTGGCCGAAGCCGAGGTCGATTACAAGGACAAGACATCACCAGCTATCGACGTGCGTTTCGCCGCCATCGATGAAGATGCTTTTCTGGGCACGCTCAAACTCGAGTCAGATGACAGTGGCGCAGGCCCGATATCGGTACTGATCTGGACAACAACCCCGTGGACCCTGCCCGCCAATCTTGCGGTCGCACTCAACCCGAGTGAAGAATACGTGTTGCTGCAGGTCGAAAGCGATCTCGGCAGCGAACGCCTGTTGCTGGCCGAGGATCTGGTCAAGGATACACTGGCACGCTATGGCATCGAAGATTACAAAGTCATCGCTCGCGGCAAGGGTGAAGCACTCGAACAACAGCGCCTGCAACATCCGTTTTACGCACGTGAATCGCTGCTTGTGATTGGTGACCACGTGACCCTAGAAGCTGGTACCGGCGCGGTGCACACCGCCCCCGGCCACGGCCAGGACGACTTTGTGCTGGGCAGGAAGTACGGTCTTGAGATTTACAACCCGGTGGGCGGTAACGGTTGTTTCCTGCCGGGTACTGAAATTTTCGCGGGTGAGCATGTGTTCGCCGCCAACGATCACGTGATCGAAGTGCTGAAAGAGAACAATGCGCTAATCCATGTCGAAAAATTCCAGCACAGCTATCCGCACTGCTGGCGTCACAAGAGCCCGATCATCTTTCGCGCCACTCCGCAGTGGTTCATCAGTATGGAACAGGCCGGCTTGCGTGATCTCGCCATGGCTGAAATCAACAAGGTTCGCTGGGTACCCGGCTGGGGCCAGGCACGCATCGAAAGCATGATCGAAAACCGTCCCGATTGGTGTATTTCGCGACAGCGCTACTGGGGTGTGCCGATTCCATTGTTTATGCACAGCGAGACCAATGAACTACACCCGCGTACCGCAGAACTGATCGAAGAAGTCGCGCAACGTATCGAAAAAGAAGGCATCCAGGCCTGGTTTTCACTCGAAGCCAGCGACTTGCTCGGGGCAGAAGCCGACGACTATACCAAGCTCAGCGATACGCTGGATGTCTGGTTTGATTCCGGCACCACGCATTTCAGCGTGCTGCAACAGGATAAGGCGCGTTTCCATTTTCCGGCTGATATGTACCTCGAAGGTTCCGATCAGCACCGCGGCTGGTTCCACTCCTCGCTACTCGCTTCCTGTGCGATGCATGGCCAGGCGCCCTACCGCCAGGTTTTGACGCACGGCTTTACGGTCGATGCCAAGGGCATGAAAATGTCGAAATCGGTCGGCAACGTCATTGCCCCGATCAAGGTCACCAAAACACTCGGCGCCGATATATTGCGCCTTTGGGTCGCGAGCACCGATTATTCCGGTGAAATGTCGATTTCGGACGAAATCCTCAAACGCACCGCAGATTCCTATCGCCGTATCCGCAATACGCTGCGCTTCCTGCTGGCCAACACCAACGGCTTCGAACCTGGCAATGACTCGGTCGCGGCCGACGATCTGCTCGCACTCGACCAGTGGATTGTGGCTGAGACACACAAACTTCAGGTCGAATTGCAGCAGCACTACGAAGACTATCACTTCCATATCGCGATGCAGAAAATTCATAACTTTTGCTCCGAGACTCTGGGCGGATTTTATCTCGACGTGATCAAGGACCGACAGTACACCACGCAGGCAAATTCGCTTGCACGGCGCTCCTGTCAAACCGCGATGTATCACGTCACCGAAGCGATGATCCGCTGGATCGCACCGATTTTGAGTTTTACCGCAGACGAAGTCTGGGAAAACATGCCGGGCACGCGGGCCGATCTCGGGGTCTTTACCGCCGAGTGGTACGACGGCCTGTTCGATTACTCAAACACAGAGATCGATGCTGCGGTCTGGGATTCGCTCGAACAGGTACGCACCGAAGTGACACGTACCCTCGAAGGTTTGCGCCAGGATGGCATGATCGGCTCCAGTCTCGACGCCGACGTGACCATCCTCGCGGACCAGTCCCTGCTCGATCAATTACAGGTGATCAGCGACGAGCTGCGTTTTGTCATGATTACATCTTCAGCAATCCTGACGAAACTCGACTCCAGTCAGAGCGATGATGCGCTGACGCTACGCAGCGGTAAGCGCCTACAGGTACAGGCCACTCCCAGCGAACATCCCAAATGTGTGCGCTGCTGGCATCACCGCGAGGAGGTAGGCAATCATGCCGACCACCCGGAGCTTTGCGGGCGCTGCATTGACAATATCGATGGCGACGGCGAGACACGTCGCTACGCCTGAGATGTCCACCCAACGATGAGCACAACCTCTCCCCAGCTCAGGTGGCTTCTCCTCAGCCTGGTCGTCATTATTCTCGACCAGACCACCAAGCAAATCGCCGAGGCACAGCTAACCCCGCACCAGACGGTTAACCTGTTCCCCTATTTTGATTGGTACCTGACCTACAATACCGGGGCCGCCTTCAGTTTTCTCGCCGACGCAGGTGGCTGGCAACGCTGGTTGTTTACCGGGATTGCCATCGCAGTCAGCACCCTGATCATCCAATGGGTCAGAAAACTACCGGTCGATGAAACCCAGACCGCCATATCCTTGTGCCTGATTCTCGGTGGTGCTATCGGAAACCTGATCGATCGCGTCTACCTCGGGCATGTCATCGATTACATTCAGGTCTGGCTTGGAAGTTATCCCTGGCCGGCCTTTAATATCGCCGACGCGGCGATCAGTGTCGGCGCGCTTCTGTTGATCTTGAGCAGCTTCACCGGCATCGGCAAAACCACCACCGAATAGCGCTATGAGTATGATTGAACGGAATAGTCGCGTTACTCTTTTCTATCGTCTCGGCACGACCGGCGACCATGTCCTGGAAGACAATTTCAATGACGAACCGATGACGGTCTCGCTCGGCCAGGGCGAAATGGCAGAGGGACTGGAACTTGCCCTGATCGGTTTAAAGGAAGGCGACACACAGACCATCGATATCGGCCCGGATCTCGCTTTCGGATACATAGATGAAACCCTGTTTCGCTCAATTGCACGAATTGAATTCGACCCCGATATTGAACTTGAAGCCGGTCTGATTATCGAGTTTGCGACCAAAGATGGTGACACCCTGCCCGGTACGATTCTGGACCTCAATGAAGAAGAAGTCCGCATCGACCTGAACCATCCTCTGGCCGGGCAAACGGTTCGTTACAGTGTCGAGATCGTCGCCGTCGATAACGAGCCCACCGTGCCCGAGACCCTGCACTAATGGAGGTTCTGCTCTCCAATCCACGGGGGTTCTGTGCTGGGGTCGATCGTGCCATCGAAATCGTCGAGCGCGCGATTCAGCTTTTCGGTGTGCCGATCTACGTCCGTCACGAAGTCGTTCACAACCGCCATGTGGTCGACGACCTCAAGCAAAAAGGCGCGGTGTTTGTCGATGAACTCGACCAGGTTCCCGATGACAGCTACGTGATTTTCAGCGCCCATGGCGTGTCCCTGGCCGTGAGGCGCGAGGCCGAGCGCCGTCAGCTCAAGGTTTTCGACGCGACCTGCCCGCTGGTCACCAAGGTTCACATGGAAGTCAGTCGCTATAGCCAGAAAGGCATCGAAACCATTCTCATCGGTCACCGTGGACACCCCGAGGTCGAAGGCACCATGGGTCAATACAATCGCTCCAGCGGAGGCGATATTTACCTCGTCGAATCGGTCACGGACGTGCAACAACTCGAGGTGCGTAATCCCGCCGAATTACGTTTCGTCACCCAGACAACCCTGTCCAAGGACGATACCGCCATTGTCATCGACAGCCTGCGCAAAACCTTCCCGGCAATACGAGGTCCGAAGAAAGAGGATATTTGCTACGCCACGCAGAATCGTCAGGATGCGGTTAAGCAACTTGCCGAGTGTTGCGATCTGATCCTGGTGGTCGGTTCCAGAAATAGCTCAAATTCGAATCGCCTGCGTGAAATAGCCGAAACCAAGCATATTGAGGGTTACCTGATCGACAGCGAGGACGACATCAAAACCGAATGGCTCGAAAACAAAACCCGCATCGGCGTCAGCGCGGGCGCATCGGCACCCGAACTGCTGGTGCAGAATGTCATCGCTTTTCTACAACGCAACGGCGCCGGCAATGCTTCGTCCCTCGGCTTCACTGAGGATGTGATTTTTCCGTTGCCAAAACCGCTCAGATAAACCTTTTTTCCGAGCAGTTCGATGAAACGGATCTACCAGTTCTGCTTCGCAACAGGTGTCGCGGCGTTACTGGCAAGTTGCAGCATGATCGATTTTGCCTACGACAACGCCCCCGCTTACGTCGCCGGGGAATTCGACGAAGCCTTCGATCTAAACGACTCGCAACGCGATCAGCTTGATTCAAGACTCAAAGATTTTTTTGCCTGGCATCGCAAGGAAGAACTGACACGCTACCAACAAATACTGCAGCGGGCCGCATTGTCGGCCGCCGATGGCATCGAGTCGGCAGAATTTCTCGCCTTCTATCAAGGGGCTCACCAGGGTTGGCGGCGCGCGCTGGAGAAATTCATCGACGGCCTGGGTGACCTTGCGATCACGCTGAGTCCCGCGCAAATTGAACACTACCAGGGTTACTATCTCGACGACTCCGGGGAGCAAGAAGACTACCTCGATAAGACCCCGCAGCAACGTGAAATTTACCGCGTAGAACGCAGTCTTGCTCGCCTGCAAAAATGGTTTGGCCAATTCGACGCCATCCAGCGGGAGAAAATCGCTGCCCGGCTGGCACAGTTGCCGGATATTTATCAACATTGGTATCGATACCGGCAAGCCCGACAACGCGCCTTGATCGAAGCTCTGGGCGAGACCAGGGAGCCACAGCAGATGACACAACGACTCAAAACCGTCTTGCTGGACACCTCGAGCGAATATGCGCGCGCTTTCGAGTCTCATCGCAGGCCTACTGGCAAGCCTATGCCGAGGCCGTGGAAGACATCAGTGCCTGGCTCACCCGCGCACAAATTCGAAAGGCCGTGGGCAAATTGCAGGGCTACGCCCGCGCGGCCGAGCGCATCTCCACGCAAGACTAGCCCGCATTTCTCACCACCCTTCTACTGCGACGACGCTATGCCGCACCCTGCCTGCATTTGGGGCGGTCAGAGCGCTCGATATAGTGTCAACTATGCCTGTCGACCCTCCGAGCATTGGTTGCCGGTAACTGCAAGCAATGTTCGCAGTGGTCGCAAAATGCAGGCAGGGCACGACCTCTCGCCGTCTCGCAACGAGTGGTGGTGAAAAATGCGGGCTGGTTGATCCATGGACGGCAGGTGTCGGTCTATACATCGCTCTGAAGCGAGATCGGCAGCTTAATAATTCTTAGCGGCCGTTCCGGGCACCGGAACTGGATCTGCTAAGCAGTCTCTGACCGCACAAGTCGGTCGCTCATAAAACTGGGATTAGCGGCAAAAAACCGAGTCATTTCAAACACCCATATTTCAGCTTTAACAGATTGCCGTCCGAAATATGACCGTGGTGATTGTGGCTATATATGAGGTATATGACCGGCTGATCCGTGATCTTGCGAATTCTGGAGCGCAGCAGATTCGCAGTCTTGGGGATTATTGGGGCAGTCAGGACCACCCTCTCGTTGGTAACGATAAAATATTGCGGTAAACCTACCAGCGAAAAACATAAAACCCATCGTTGATATGTTGGACACTGGCGCCAAATGTTCCCCACACACGGGTTTAGTAACCGATATTTCAGATGCGGAATGGATCACACTCGAAAACAACAGGCTGGTGACGACGGCAATTTATCAAAATCAGGCGTTTCACAGTTTTATCCCCCGGCAGATAAAAATGTTATTGCATCAGCATTTTATTCTTTCCATTGCGGGATCGAATAGCGGGCGCAACGAAGCTTCGGCACGAAAGCGAGCATTGGCGATTTCGATCTCCCAGGTGTCGGTTTCAACATGGTTACTGGTCACAATTTCATCGGATTCGACAAATCCCAGCCCCACCGCGGCGCCCAGGGTGAATCCGTAAGCGCCGGCGCGAATATATCCAACCGCTGCACCATTGCGAAAGATGACTTCTCCGTGATGCAACAATGGCTCGGGATCGTGCAACTTGAACTGCAGTAGTCGGCGCTTTAATCCGCCCTCCGCTCTTTGCGCCGAGAGTGCATCGCGACCGACGAAGTCGCTCTGTTTATCCAGTTTCACCGCAAATCCAAGGCCAGCTTCGAGAGGCGTGTCGATATTGTCGATGTCGTGGCCGTAGTCGCGATAACCTTTTTCCAGGCGCAGGCTACTCAAGGTCTGCAACCCGGCGTGAACCAGACCGTGCGCCTCGCCTGCGTCGACGATACGGTCATAAGTTTGTAATGCATGTTCGGTGGGAATATACAGTTCCCAGCCGAGTTCACCTACGTAGGTGACTCGCACTGCGATTACGCGGGCGTAGTCGATGTCGATTTCTTTCAGGCTCAGATATGGGAAGTTATCGTTGGACATGTCAGCAGAAGTCAGGTCTTCCATCAAGGCACGAGATTTCGGGCCGTGCAGGTTCAACTGAGCATAACTCGAGGTCACGTCGGTCGTAGAAACTTGCTCGCCGGGAGCAATATGACGTTGCATCCAGGTCTCGACGTGGC
>JAAESG010000183.1 GCA_024229615.1 Gammaproteobacteria bacterium
GCATAGCAAGCCGAGAACAATTGAAAAAAATACCGCGCCTGGGTGCTAAGACATTCGAACAGGCAGCCGGATTTTTACGTATTCAAAATGGTGATGTCGCGCTTGACGCCTCCGCCGTCCACCCCGAATCCTACTCATTGGTGCAGGATATTGCGACAAAGAACCAATGCGAGGTTGTCGACCTGTTGGGTAATAAAACGCTGCTGGCTAAAATCAACGCCAGAGATTTCATCAGTGACGAAGTCGGCCTACCCACGGTGCAGGATATTATTACCGAACTGGATAAACCCGGTCGTGACCCCCGGCCCGAGTTCCAGGTAGTGCGATTTAAGGAAGGCATCGAAAAATTAACCGACCTGGTGCCCGACATGCTACTCGAAGGTAATGTCACCAATATCACCAATTTTGGCGCCTTTGTCGATATAGGCGTGCATCAGGATGGACTCGTGCACATCTCCGCCATGGCCAATAAATTTGTCAAAGATCCCCGCGAAGTAGTCAAGACTGGCGACATCGTCAAAGTCAAAGTAATGTCGGTTGACGTTAAACGCAAACGCATTGCACTGAGTATGCGCCTCGACGATTCTGCCAGAGACCAGGAAGCGGGGGACGGGCAGGTGAAGCGGTCAGGTAAGCCAGTGGGTGCTCGGGTAAAACAATCGGCCGGGGCGAAAGATCAGCCTGAGGGGGCTTTTGCGGCGGCTTTTGCGAAGGCGAAATTGGGGAAGTAGGTGGTGATTTTATTGATCTTTGAAGCTAAAAACTAAAGTAGTTAGATAGGTCTTCGTAAAATGGAATTTGGCAGAAGACGGGGGATCAAGTATCACATTGACTGTTTCTCAAACCCGAATCCCATCCAAAAAAGCCCTCAATAGTTTAATTTTTCAGAGTAGTCTTCATCATCCCGACCATCAACCTGGACAGCACTAATAAAGGCTAGCGTCCCCCAGGCCCAGGAGTAATCAACCCCTGGATTACCAGTCTACTGTTCGACCGCACGCTGATCGCTATCAGTTTGAGTTCCGATAGATTGCACAAGATTACTGGCTCCGAGGATCGCCGCCGGACCTTCGAAACCACTGCCAGTGCCCTGCACGAAAACATTAGGGATTTTGACAATATCTGGATTCTCGACAGCCGCCCCCAACACTTTTTCGAGCACCGCCAACTGGTATACTCGATCCTTCCCGAGCACATCGGTCTGCGCCTGCTGACCCTTGGCAATCTCGATCAGGCGGAGTTTTTCGCCCTCACCCCTGAGCCGTGATTGTTCTTTTTCCTGCTCAGCTACCTGTACCGCAATCTGAGCCCGTACCAGAATTTTCTGTTGGTCCGCAGTCGCTCGACTCTTTTCCACAGCGATTCGCTTGGTCTGGGCCTCGCGCTCGCGATCGTAGGTATTCTCGAGTTGACCGGCGAGTTGCTGACGCTGTCGGGCCACCAACAGCTCTGGTGGTATCGCGGGGTCGCCGAAACGAACCTCCTTGATGGTCACGCCGGCCTTGAATCCCTCAGGGTAAATTGCCTCTTCGACTAGCGACTCGAGAATATCACGCTTGTTAATGAGATCCAGCGCCCGGCGCCCAGGCGCACCGCCAACATTACGCACGATACTGCGTAACGCCGGAGTCACAATGCGGTCCTCAACCTCCTGTAAGCCACCAACCGAGGCCACCACCCGCGGTGCGCTGGAGGGGTCGACCTGAACAACCACGCGGACATCCAGCGGAACCCGCCAGCCCTCCACGGTCACGACTATCGCCTGGTCTGCGGCGCCTTTTGGTTTTTCCACTCTTCTGGTCTTTGATTCCTGATGAATCTTGCCGTCGTCGCCAACCGTTAAATCGATGCGCCGTTTCTCATAGCCACCGCGATACACCCAGGTGCGCGCCCTGGTCGGAATCAGGGTGGGCGTCCAGGCTTCCTGATTGAGGTAATAGCGGCCCGGTAATAGCGGCTCATCCCAGACCCCGATGCAACCTTTAGGCACTAACCGCACGGATAGTGCAGAACCGCTGCCTTGCGAGCCTTCACCCAGAGCGAGCTCATCGGCCGTCGGGCAGTTTTCAATTTCCTCGACATTGGACTTGATGACCGCTACTTCCCCGGCTTTTACATTGAGTGCTAAATTGAACTTGACGTCGAACAAATAGCGATTAATGCGATAGGTACCAGGCTTCAGCACCGAAAGTTGCGGGCCCTTCTGCCCCCCGTGAGTGAGGAAGTACTCAGCGTCGAGCATGTTACTGAAATGCTCCGCATCCCAGCCGCGAGCAATAAACTGCCTGGCCTCCAACGGCGCTCCATCTTTGGCGATCAGCACGCCATACTGGCCCTGCGGGACTTGCACAACCGGAAAATTCTCTGCGTCGTAGATTACATTAACAAACGGAATCAAGTGGAATCCCGGCCCCAGAATTCGGGCTTGCGGGCCATTCTCGCCGTCGAATGCAATGATCTGGCCAGGTTTCATGCTGCTGCCCAGATAGACCCGTTTCAACTGACCAATAGAGTCCTGGTCGACGATTACGAACGAAGTGCCCAGCAGCATTAGCGGGCCAAGTACGAAACATAGTATGGCGCCGAACCGCAGCTTGACCTGCCTGGTAGCACGAAATCGCTCCAATAAGATGAGCCCGACGATCAGAAAAACCACAAACGAAACGATGAAAATCATGTTCAATTACTCCATTATTAATAGGTATTCGTCGGCTCATTAGCCGGCCTGGTTGGATCACGGCAACACGCCGGAAACATCCACCGTCGAACCTGGGGTCGCCTCTGCGATGTCCATTGCGTGATCTACGCCAGTATAGTGCTGTTTTGGTACTGTCTTCAATCAAGAAGAAAACTGGGGGGTAAATATCATATTGACAGTTATTCGAATCAGTAACAACCTTGGGCCTGTCAGGCATTTGGTAAAAACTAGATAACGCCTTAAACCTTCTAATCCTCCAGTAAAAACTCCCCACGAGACTCCAGAATTTCGGTACCAACAATCTTGGTTATGCCAGCACCTCGCCAGACATACTTATTAGTATTTCTCGATAGAATCAGCCCACAGGTACCTGCCAGCACCGGAGTACGTTTCACAAACGCCTGCTCGCCATCCAGTTGAATCAGGTCTGCTATTTTCTGTCCCGTTTCTACTCTATCTCCGAGCTCTACGCAGTAGGCCAATAATCCGGTATGTTCGGCTCGCACAATCTCCATTGCTCGCAGGTCGGTAGCATCGGGGGCCTGAATCGATTTGCCTCTGACCGCACCGCCGATCAAACCTTCTGCCTGAAAATAGCCGTACAGATTTTCCGCATCCTGCAGGTTTATGCCATCAAAAGTGTCAGTCTGGCCCCGGTATTCGAGCGTGCAGGATCGTACCGGGTGTGAAATATTCTTATCCGGACAGGCTTTCGCCAGATTAATCCAGATGGCAGACCAGACTTCATCGAAGGAATTCCCACCGCCATCTTCAGCAAGAAGTGTCGCAACAGCGCCGGTGTAATTGGCAAGCCGCTGCAGCGGTTCTTTTTGCTGCGGTACGCTGTAGATATACAAAAGCGATTCGTCGTCGCAATGTAGATCAAAAACATAATCTGCATCAAAAGCTTCGCTCATCACTGCGTGACGCCACTGATCACGTGCTTTTATCTTCGGGTATTTATTTAACCAGTTCGCGATAGCCTCGCGTACAAGTTGGATATTTTTCTGTTCGTCATTGCCTAACCTCCCTTTAAGATCCTGACCCAACGTCCCAAATAAATCCGGCCACTGCCTATTATGATTAACCCCGCTATCACGATCATAACGCCCCTGATGCTGCCCGAATTCGATGTCACCCATGCCGAGCGGGTTAACCATTGGAAATAAAACAAATTGCGCTCCTAATTCGCCTGCCTCGTCGGCTACCCTGAGCAATTCGAGCAAATGATGTAATATCAAAATACCCGGTTGTTCATCTGCATGCAGTGCTGCCTGTAAATAAACTTTCTTTTCAGCGGAATTCGGTCCGATTCGAAAATAAGTCAGCTCGGTTGTTTTTCCCGGCGAATCACCGACCAGAGTTTTGACTATTTTTTCAAAACTCACGCGATCACCTTTTCCATAAATATACTATAAGGGTCATCC
>JAAESG010000184.1 GCA_024229615.1 Gammaproteobacteria bacterium
GATTTGAACTGCTCGACCAGCGAGGCGTAGTCATGCCGTTCTAGTTCCAGTGCCAGGATTGGGTCTCCATTTGCAAACTGAAGGTACTTGCTGGATGTTTCATCCTCAAATCCCTGTTCGCGCAACCAGTTCAAGGCTTGCGTGGATGTCGGTCGATTGATACTCCAGGACTGGCAACGGCTTCGTAAAGTGACCGGTACCCGCCCCGGGTTGTGGGTGACTAACAGCAATAGTATCTGTGGCGCGGGTTCTTCGAGGGTTTTCAGTAGTGCATTGGCACTGGCATGGCTCATGGCTTCGGCGGGGTAAATCACTGCAATCTTCAAACGCTCGTATTGCCGTGTTAATGAAACTTCATGTATCAGTTTACGTATTTGATCTATCTTAATGTTTTTACTTGTTTTTTTGCTCTTTTCATCTTGTTCAAGCGTGACCAGATTGAAATCGGCATAGGCACCAGATCGCATCAGTTGGCAGGCCTGGCACGAGTCGCAAATTGATATATTGTCAGGCTTGTCACAAAGCAACAACATGGAAAGATAGCAGGCGAAATCACTGATGTCCTGATCGCTCGTGGAGTCGATTAAAACGGCGTGCGGCAAGTGCTGTTGTTGTTTGAGGGTTAGCGCGCGCTGCAGGATATCTATCTGCCATGGGAGAAATTGTGGTGTTATACCATCCACTAGGAAATCTCTGGTTTGCTTGTCAGGTTCAACGAAAACCTGTTATTGATAGCCTCGATGATCTCTTCGTTAACCTTGTCCATGCTTTGATTGGCGTCGATAACATGGTATTGCTGTGGATCCGCGGCGGCAATCTGTAGAAAAGCTTCTCGCACCCTGCGCTGATAATCCTGCCCTTTTTTCTCAAATCGATCATCGTCGCCACCCCGTCGCCTGGCTCGCGCCAATGCGATTGATTCGGGGATATCAAGGATTAACACGAGTGCAGGTACAAAATCGCCAACCACGATTCGATGGGCCTGTTCGACGGTTTCGAGCCCGAGTTCGCCCGCAATGCCCTGAAAAGCTCGACTGGAATCGGCAAAGCGATCGCTGATCACCCATTTGTCGGCGGCCAGCGCAGGCCAGATGGTATCGCGCAAATGGGAGCGTCTTGCCGCATACATCAGCAGTAATTCGGTCATGCTATCCCATTTATCGGGCTCGCCTTTAACCAGCAATTCGCGAATATCCTCGGCTGCAGGCGATCCCCCTGGCTCGCGCGTCAACAGTGCCGGTAGCCCGGCATCGAGAAAAGCCTGCAACAGCCTGCGAGTTTGCACGCCCTTTCCCGAGCCATCGACACCGTCGATCACTAGCATGCGATTGTTGCTGGATTTATTGTTCGACATATTGCCTGGGGTCTATTTGTCTTTGTTACGCCTTTTCAACTGGTAGCGATTGACCGCGTCGTTGTGTTCTTGCAGGGTTTGCGAAAAATGATGCGTGCCGTCACCCTTGGAAACGAAATACAGCGCTTCGCTTTCGGCCGGATGCAGGGCCGCGTGTATTGCTTCGAGCCCTGGCAACGCAATCGGCGTTGGTGTCAATCCGGCATGCAGATAAGTATTATACGGGGTGTCTTTTTTTAAATCTCGAAAACGTATGTTGCCGTCGAAGTTCTCGCCCAGACCGTAGATTATTGTCGGATCGGTTTGTAGGCGCATTCTCCTTTTCAATCGTTCGTTGAATACCGCCGCGATCAGTGGGCGCTCGAAAGCGGCGCCGGTTTCCTTTTCGATTATCGAAGCCAGAATCAACGCATCGTAACTTGATTTCAACAGCAGGCCACCGTCGCGCTGGCTCCATTCGCGGTTTAAATGCTTTTGCATAACCTGGTAGGCACGGCGCAGAAAATCGGTGTCGCTGGTGCCTTTGGGGAAACGGTAAGTGTCGGGAAAAAACATGCCTTCTGGATGCTGATCGGGATAGCCGAGTTGAGCCATTATTTGTTCATTGGTTTTACCTGTGAGTGTCTGTTCGATGATGGGGTCGTCGGCAATTGCGGCCAGCATTTGTCGGAACGTCCAGCCTTCAATCACGGTCAGGCTATATTGAATCGAACTACCCTGGGTAAACTGTTCGAGTAAATCGTCTGCGGTCTGTCCGGATTCGATTTGATACTCTCCCGCACGAACCCGGGTTTCCACACCCTTGACTTTTGCCAGTAAAATAAACAACCAAGGGTCTTCGATGATTTTTTGCATGGTCAGATCCTGCGCGATCGACTTGATATTGCTGCCGGATTTGATCAGGAAAATGGTTTCCTGTTGTGGCAGAGCAATATCGTCGTGCTGGAAGCGTAACAATTGAAAGACGATGACCGCAGTGACGACAAACACGGCCAGCAAGCACCAGTTGAATAGTCTTCTGATGAGTCTGCCGATTTTCATCGGTCAGGTGATTGTGCAGGCAGGTCTGCGGTCATTAGAAAAAACATCCGGTTCAAAGAAAGCCTCTGGATCATGTCGAACATCAGAGCTGCAATAAATTTGCAATGGCTGATACATCCGCAGAAAAGGGATACAGTTGAGGATAGGCGGAAATTTGGTTTCCCGCCAGGTTTTGGAATTGGGCGATGCGGAATTCTGTCAGCTTGGTTCCCGATTGGAGCTGACAGGCTCAGTGCTACCTTGAGATTGTGACTGATGGCCACGACACATTGACTGGGTCGACTAAATTAATTTGAACACGCAGGTGCCGTTAGTACCACCAAATCCAAATGAATTGGACATCGTGACTGAGAGCTTCATTTCGCGGGCTGTATTGGCAACGAAATCCAGATCACATTCCGGGTCCTGATTTTCAAGATTAATAGTCGGTGGCACGACTTGATCACGTAGCGCCAGGATCGAAAATATGGCTTCAATGCCACCAGCCGCACCTAGCAAGTGTCCTGTCATCGACTTCGTTGAACTAACAACCATGTTTTTGGCGTGCTCGCCCAAAGCCAGTTTTACTGCGTTGGTTTCGGCGATATCGCCTGCCGGGGTTGAAGTGCCGTGAGCATTGATATAGTCGATATCGGTATTATTCAAGCCGGCATCGTTCATCGCGTTAACCATGCAGCGTGCCGCACCCTCGCCGCCTTCCGAGGGCAAAGTCATGTGATAGGCATCGCCACTCATGCCGTAACCGGCGAGTTCACAATAAATGTTTGCGTCGCGTTTTTTCGCCATTTCATACTCTTCGAGCACGACAACACCCGCACCATCACCGAGCACAAAGCCATCTCTGTCGCGGTCCCAGGGCCGGCTGGCCGCTTCCGGGTCGTCATTACGAGTCGACAGGGCTCTGGCAGCGGCGAAACCGCCGATACCCAGCGCCGATGTTGCCATCTCGGATCCACCCGCGACCATAACGTCCGCATCGCCATAAGATATCATCCGTGCCGCGTCACCGATATTATGCGCACCTGTCGTGCAGGCGCTGACAATTGATATGTTGGGACCCTTCAAACCACGCATGATCGACAAGTTGCCGGATACCATGTTGATTATCGAACTGGGCACAAAGAACGGTGATATTTTTCGCGGGCCTCCAGCAACGTAAGCATCACGATTTTTTTCGATCGTGGGAAGTCCACCAATACCGGAACCGATCGCTACACCGATCCGCTCGGCGTTGGCATCGGTGACCTCAAGTCCCGAGTCGTCTAGCGCCTGCATACCAGCAGCAATGCCAAAATGGATAAAAATATCCATCTTTTTGACATCCTTGAAGGAAAGGTAATCGGTGGCCTCGAAGTTCTTTACCGAACCTGAAATCCGGGTCGAAAACTGGCTGGCATCGAATGCTGTTATCGGACCTATGCCACTTTTACCGGCAACAATATTTTTCCAGGACTCTTCGACTGTATTACCGACTGGAGTCAACAATCCGAGCCCGGTTACAACGACACGACGTTTTGACAAGATATAATCCTCTTCAAGTAGCGCTTCTCGATCAATAAATGAAAATGCCGCTTAGCATGCTAGATGATAAGCGGCATCCTTCGATTCGAGTAGCTGTCTATAGGTTAGCGTTGACGTAGTCGATAGCAAGTTGAACACTGGTAATTTTTTCGGCTTCTTCATCCGGAATTTCTGTTTCAAATTCTTCTTCCAGTGCCATAACCAGCTCTACTGTATCGAGAGAGTCAGCGCCCAGATCATCAACGAAGGATGCCTGATTTGTTACTTCCTCTTCCTTGACGCCTAATTGTTCCGCAACAATTTTCTTAACACGTTCTTCTACAGAGCTCATTTTGAGAGTTTCTCCTGAGTTAATAAATCTAAACTGGTAAGCTGCGATATTGTATTGAAAAGCAAGATGAGTTGCCACAAATGTCTAATTTTTTTTTAAGCGTCAAAATTGCTTTAAAAACAAAGACATATCAAAGAGTTATCAGCTAATTATACAAATATTCGCGATTGACGCACTATGGCATATACATTCCGCCGTTCACATGAATCGTTTCTCCGGTGATATAGGCGGCAGCAGGGGAGGCTAAAAATACAACTGCGGCAGCAACTTCATCGGCGCTACCTAGTCGACCCAGGGGTATCTGAGCAGCCAGTGCTTCGCGTTGTTCTTCAGCCAGTTCCCGAGTCATGTCGGTGTCGATAAATCCCGGTGAGACAGTATTAACCGTGATATTTCTGGAGCCGATTTCACGGGCCAGAGATTTACCGAAACCCACCAGGCCGGCCTTTGCCGCGGCATAATTGGTTTGACCAGGATTACCGGTGGCGCCGACCACGGAAGAAATGTTGATGATGCGACCGTTGCGTTTTTTCATCATCGCCCGGATTACGGCTTTACTCATTCGAAACACGGAACTGAGATTGGTGTTGATGATGTCATCCCATTGATCGTCCTTCATCATCATGAGTAAATTGTCACGCGTAATACCGGCATTGTTTACCAGGATATCGGGAGCGCCGTACTCCTCTGTCACCCGTTTGAGACAGTTAGTGACAGATTCCGAATTGGATACATCGAGTACCATGCCGCTACCTTTGAGATTTTTTTCCAGCAGGCTGCTGGTAATGTTCTCGGCTCCGGCCTCGCTAGTCGCAGTACCGATGACGGTGGCATTTGCAGCAGTGAGCGCCTGCGCAATTGCCTGCCCTATTCCCCTGCTTGCGCCGCTAACCAGCGCAATTTGATCAGTCAGCATTTTCAGATTCTCCCAGTGATTGTTGCGTGCTCGCGAACGAGGCTGCGTCAAATACTGCATAAGCCTGCAGTGATTTTTCGATTCTTCGAGTGAGACCGCTGAGGACCTTGCCGGGTCCACATTCTATCAATCCACCGATGCCATTGCGATGCATGTTGTGCACACTTTCCACCCATTTTACTGGTTGGTGCAATTGTGCCTTTAAGCGTTCGATAATTTCATCGATGGAATTTGCCGCGGTAGCAGTCTGGTTGTGAATCACCGGTACTTCGGGCAATTTTATATGCAGTGCTTCCAGTTCGAGCGCAAGTTGTTCAGCCGCATCAAGCATCAGTGAACAGTGCGATGGTACGCTGACCGGCAACGGCAGGGCACGTTTCGCACCGAGCTCTTTAGCATGCGACATGGCCTCATCGACAGCGCCAGTTTCGCCAGCAATAACGACTTGTCCCGGGGCATTGAAATTGACCGCTTCGACGACGCCTGAGGTGACCGAAAGACAGGCATTAAAGACTGCTTCATCGCTCAGTCCAATGATCGCGGCCATCGCCCCGGCACCCTTTTTAACAGCGTTTTGCATCAATTCTCCGCGACGCGCTACCAGCTTCACCGCATCACGCAATTCGAGACTACCAGCACAAACCAGCGCGGTATATTCACCGAGACTGTGTCCTGCCATTATGCTCGCAACTGGCATGCTTGGGTGACTGCTGGCTATCCGCCAACTCGCAACTCCGGCACATAACATTGCCGGCTGTGTCACCTCGGTCTGGTTGAGGCGCTCTAGTGGGCCATTGGCTGCCACCGACCATAAATCATATGCCAGGGCCTCGGAGGCTTCATTGAAAACGTCGGAAACGATTGGCTGATAATCTTCCCAGGCAGTCATCATCCCTACCGACTGTGAACCCTGGCCGGGGAAAACATAGGCATAGCTTGTCATTGGTTTTGAAATGCTAGAAAAAACTGGATGGTATCACAGGGTTTTGCAGTGCGTTACTTAGTCTATTGATATACCTGTTAAATAATGGATAATGGCGCGCTTTAAACACTGAGTGGGAATATGCCAAAAGGCGATCACATCGAAATGCGAGGAGTGGTAAAGGACACATTGCCCAATACCATGTTTCGCGTTGAGTTAGAAAACGGGCATGTCGTTACTGCCCATATCTCCGGGAAAATGCGCAAGCACTATATCCGTATTTTAACTGGTGACACGGTCACGGTCGAATTGACACCTTACGACCTCACCAAGGGCCGGATTACTTTTCGCGAAAGATGATCTATCAGCCGACCGGGGCTTCCCGTTTCGGCTTTTGCGTCTTTATCACCTGGCAGTTCAAACTGTCATTCTCAATATCGATTTTCACCCTGCCACCATTGGTGAGTTCACCAAACAATAGTTCGTTGGCGAGCACCTGCTTGATTTCGTCCTGTATCACGCGAGCCATCGGGCGCGCACCCATCTTCGGGTCATATCCTTTTTCGGCCAACCAGCGTCGGGCCGAATCGCTGACCGTCATGCTGACTTTCTTCGCCTCGAGTTGTGATTCCAGCTCGATGAGGAATTTGTCAACCACGTTCAGAATGACATTGGTGTCCAGGGCCTTGAACTGAATCGTGGCGTCGAGTCGATTCCTGAATTCCGGGGTGAAGACTTTTTTAATGGCTTCGCCGGCATCGAGGGTGTGGTCCTGCAGCGTGAATCCCATCGAGGCTCGACTCATTTGTTCGGCACCGGCATTGGTGGTCATCACCAGGATAGTGTTGCGAAAATCAGCCTTGCGGCCATTGCTATCGGTCAGCGTGCCGCTGTCCATAACCTGTAGCAGTAGATTGAAAACGTCGGGATGCGCCTTTTCGATTTCATCCAGCAGGACAACCGAATAAGGATGCTTGTTGAGTTCCTCGGTGAGCAGGCCGCCCTGGTCGTAACCGACGTAACCGGGAGGTGCGCCGATCAACCGTGACACGGTATGACGTTCCATGTACTCCGACATATCGAAGCGTATCAGTTCGATCCCCATGATCTTGGCTATCTGACGGCAGACTTCGGTTTTGCCGACTCCGGTTGGCCCGGAAAATAAAAATGAGCCGACGGGCTTGGATTCGCGACCCAGGCCAGAGCGTGACATCTTGATCGCCGCATCCAATGCATTAATCGCTTCACCCTGGCCAAACACAACGCGTGAAAGGTTCTTGCCAAGGTTTTTCAACATGTCGAGATCGGTGGTGCTAACCGTATTCGCTGGAATACGCGCAATCTTGGCGACGACATTTTCAATATCGTGAATGCCGATGGTCTTCTTGCGTTGTTTGGCCGGTTGCAGGCGGCGTTGTGCGCCAGCTTCGTCGATGACATCGATCGCCTTGTCGGGTAAATGGCGATCATTGATATAACGCGAAGCGAGTTCGGTAGCTTTGCGCAGGGCCTGCAAGGTATATTTGACGTTGTGATGTTCTTCGAAGCGCGACTTCAAGCCTTTTAAAATGAGATAGGTCTCTTCATTACTCGGTTCCGGGACGTCAATTTTCTGGAAACGACGCGCCAGCGCACGATCTTTTTCGAAGATACCTCGAAATTCGGTGTAAGTGGTCGAGCCAATACACTTGATATCGCCATTCGCCAAAACGGGCTTGATCAGGTTGGATGCATCCATAACACCACCCGATGCCGATCCGGCACCAATGATTGTATGTATTTCGTCGATGAACAGGATCGAGCCGGGTTCATTGATGAGCTGACTAATCACAGCCTTCAAGCGTTTTTCGAAATCACCCCGATACTTGGTGCCGGCGACCAGTGCACCCAGGTCCAACGAATAAACTGTACTCTCCAGCAAGACGTCCGGTACCTCTTCTTCGACGATTTTGCGTGCCAGGCCCTCAGCAATCGCGGTTTTGCCAACTCCCGCTTCACCGACCAACAACGGGTTGTTTTTACGACGTCGGCAAAGTGTCTGGATGATGCGTTCGATTTCGTGATCGCGTCCGATGAGTGGATCGATTTTTCCGGAATAGGCCAGCTCGTTCAGGTTGGAAGCGAACTTTTCAAGCGGGTTAGCGTTATCCTGGTCACCGGGCAAGGCTTCCGCCTCATGCGTAAATGACTCTTCCTCTGCGTCTTCGTTAAGACGAGTGATGCCATGTGACAGATAGTTGGTTATGTCGAGGCGTTCTATATTATGTTTGTTGAGCAGGTAGACAGCGTGTGAATCCTGTTCTGAAAAAATCGCTACCAGGACGTTGGCACCGGATACTTCGCCGTTACCCGAGGACTGAACGTGAAACAGTGCACGCTGCAACACGCGTTGAAACCCGAGCGTGGGTTGTGTATCACGATCCTCGTCGGCCATCAACAAGGGGGTATTCTGGTCGACGAAGATTTCGAGTTCGGTTTTAAGCAGGTGAACGTCACCGCCACAGGCCTCGATTACTGCAGTTGCCGCATCATTTTCGGTAAGCATCAGCAGCAGATGTTCGACTGTAATAAACTCATGACGCTTCTCGTTGGCGTCATGAAACGCTTTGTTCAGTGATTGCTCTAGTTCTTTGTTTAGCATTGCTTCCTGACTTAATTGATGGCTGCCGACAAATTATATATAGACGATTTGACCTTTTATGTGATTTAAATGTTCAATCGCCCTGACCTGTTTTCACTGTTTTGCAGTTATTCAACTTTCTTCCATATCGCATAATAATGGATGTTTCTTTTCGCGTGCATAGCTATTAACAGCAGTAACCTTGGTTTCAGCGATATCGCGTGTGTAAATACCGCACACGCCTTTTCCGGTCTTGTGTACATTCAGCATGATGCGCGTTGCGTTTTCTCGATTGTGACCAAATATGGCTTCGAGCACATGTACGACGAATTCCATTGGTGTGTAGTCATCATTGAGTAAAACTACCTTGTAGAGCGGTGGTTTCTTAAGCTTGGGGCGGGTACGCTCAAGTAGCAGGGTATCGTCATCGTCATTATTAGGCTGTTGATCAGACATGATTATGCTTTTTTCATTAGCAAAAACTATAAAATAATGTCGGGCTTGAAATAATTCAAGGCTTGGCTATTATTATTTTGTGCCAGAGGGCCAGAAATACGGCGAACACACCCAGATTATATTGTTACATAATATGGGGTTTTTCTATCGAAATAGCCTGTTTCTAGAATTAACGACAGCAACGAGTAAGAGGATGAGTCATGCCAACCGGGACAGTCAAATGGTTTAGTAATGTTAAAGGTTATGGATTTGTAAATACAGACGAGAACGAGGAGCAGGATATATTTGCCCACTTCTCTGCGATCGAGATGGATGGATACAAAAAACTAACCTCGGGACAGAAGATTGAATTTGAAGTCGATGAAGGACCGAAGGGATTGCAGGCGCAAAATATCAGATCGATTAGTAGTTGAAGTGGAACTTTATAGTTCGTTTGAAGCCTTAGAAATTAGTTATTACCCTCCTTAATACTAAGTACTAGTTTTTAGCCGGGTCTGTTTTGGCCCGGCTTTTTTGTGTCCCTATATTTGTTCTGCTGTATAATCTCCGCTCCAGGAAAAACACGCGACCCAGGGGATAAAATGAGTTACCAGCACATCAAGATACCCAGCGAAGGCCAGGCGATTAGCGCCAACGAAGATTTCAGTTTAAATGTGCCGGATAATCCGGTCATACCTTTTATCGAAGGCGACGGTATCGGGGTCGATATCTCCCCGGTCATGATCGACGTCGTCGATTCTGCTGTGGCAAAGGCTTACCACGGCGAAAGAAAAATTTCATGGATGGAAATATTTGCCGGTGAAAAGGCCACTGCAATTTACGGCGAAGACGAATGGTTGCCCGATGAAACCCTGGCCGCGATGCGGGACTACATCGTCTCAATCAAGGGCCCTCTGACCACGCCAGTTGGCGGTGGTATTCGTTCGCTCAATGTTTCTATCCGGCAGCGCCTCGACCTGTATGCATGTGTCAGGCCAGTCCGTTACTTTCACGGTATTGAAACGCCGTTAAAGCGACCCGAAGACACCAATATGACCATTTTCCGGGAAAACACCGAGGACATATACGCGGGTATCGAATGGGAATCAGGCAGTGCCGAAGCGCAAAAGGTGATCAAGTTTCTGACCGAGGATATGAATGTTACCAGCATTCGTTTTCCACAAACTTCCGGTATCGGTGTCAAACCAGTGTCTTCAGAAGGAACCCGACGACTGGTGCGCAAGGCGTTACAGTATGCAATCGACAACGATCGCAGTTCGGTCGCCCTGGTGCACAAGGGCAACATCATGAAGTTCACCGAAGGTGCTTTCAGGAACTGGGGTTACGAACTGGCGGCTGAGTTATACGATGCGACCCCAATTGGTGCCGGTCCCTGGTGTGAATTCACCAATCCAAAGACGGGAAACAAGATAGTCGTCAAGGATGTTATCGCCGATAATTTTCTGCAGCAGATAGTGACACGACCAAAAGAGTATGAAGTCATCGCCACTCTGAATCTGAATGGCGACTACATTTCAGACGCACTCGCTGCACAGGTGGGTGGGATCGGAATTGCACCCGGTGCCAATATCGCCGATACCGTTGGCGTGTTCGAAGCCACGCACGGAACCGCACCTAAATATACTGGTTTGAACAAGGTTAATCCTGGTTCGATCATTCTCTCCGCCGAAATGATGTTGCGTTACATGGGTTGGCCGGAAGCGGCTGATCTGGTGATTGCCGGTATGGAAGGCGCGATTGGTGCGAAGCAGGTAACCTATGATCTGGCGCGCAACGAAGCCGGTGCAACCGAACTCAGCACCTCGGACTTTGGCGCCGCCGTCATCCAGCATATGAGCTAACAGGCCCAGACCCTAGTACTCCTTCAAGGAGTACTAGGAAAGTTCTACGCGATGCAGCTCGTTGTCACGGATGATGCGAGCTGATATTTCTTCCACCGACATCTCCGAGGTATTGATGTATTTGATATTGTGCCGCAGGTACATGTCCTCCACCGCGCGTAGTTCGTAGCGACATTGATCAACTGAGGAATAGCGGCTGTCAGGGCGTCTTTCCTGGCGAATGTTAACCAGACGGTTGAGGTTCGTAGTGAGGCCATAAAGGCTTTGTTTGAAAGGGCGAATCGGTTCTGGAAGCTGTTCGTATTCCATGTCTTCCTCGGTGATCGGATAGTTGGCGGCCTTGATACCGAACTGCAAGGCCAGATAAAGGCAGCTCGGTGTCTTGCCGGAGCGTGATACGCCAACCAGAATGATATCCGCTTCATCGTAGTTTTGAATTTTACCGCCATCGTCGTGCTGCATGGCGTAGTCGATCGCGTCGATACGTGATTCGTAAAGCGATGGATTGACAATACGATGGGATTGTCCCGGTTGCAGGTGCTGCGACGCGAGTACTTTCTCGAGCCGCGGCAGGATATCGCCGAATGGATCGATCACCAGGGCCTTGCTCTGAGTGATGATCTTCATCAGATCATCGTCACCCATGGTACAGATGACGATGGGTAACTGATTCGACTGGTTGATGCTACGGTCGATTTCGTCGCTGACGGCATGTGCTTTTTCGAGGGTATCGACAAACGGAATGGTTCGTGTTTGAAAATGGTGGCTCGGAAATTGCGCGAGCAAACTCAGACCCAGCGTTTCGGCTGTAATGGCGGTGCCATTGGAGAGGAAAAATACCTGGCGTGTCGGTGATTGCATGATGACCTGATAGCTGAAATGGATTCGGTTTCAGATAGATATACTAGTATAATTGCGCGCCAACAAGTAACAGCAATAAACCTATCGAGAGATACCTTATGTCAGACAACATTGTGCCACTGGATCAGCTGGGCATGAACGATGTTCCCCGGGTGGGCGGAAAAAACGCTTCGCTGGGAGAAATGATCAGCAACCTGGGCAACCTCGGTGTAGAGGTTCCCGGTGGTTTCGCAACCACCGCCAATGCGTTTAACGAGTTTCTCGACCAGGCCGCGATTCGAGACAAGATCCATGCGAAACTCGATCAGCTCGATACCGAAGACGTCAATCAACTTGCGCTGGCAGGCCAGGAGATCAGAGGCTGGATTATCGACTCTCCCCTGCCTGCACAATTGCAACAGGAGATTTCGCAGGCTTATCAGGCGATGGCGAATGGTGGCAATGATGCCACCGTGGCTGTGCGTTCGTCCGCAACTGCGGAGGATTTGCCTGATGCCTCTTTTGCCGGGCAACAGGAAACCTATTTGAACATTCGCGGTATCGAACAGGTACTGCATGCGATCAAACTGGTATTTGCGTCGCTGTTCAACGACCGTGCGATTTCCTACCGCGTACACCAGGGTTTTGAACATGCCGATGTTTCGTTGTCGGCCGGCATCCAGCGCATGGTGCGGAGCGATCTGGCCGCCAGCGGTGTCATGTTCAGTATCGACACCGAATCAGGTTTTGAGGATGTCGTCTTCATTACCAGTAGTTACGGCCTCGGTGAAACCGTGGTGCAGGGAGCGGTTAATCCTGACGAATTCTACGTCTATAAAAATAATCTTGGTGATGCCGAGCGCAGCATCCTGCAGAAAAACCGCGGCAGTAAAATGATCAAGATGATTTACGCCGAGGACGATTCCCCGGAAAAGGCGATCCAGACCGTCAACGTCGAAGATGCCGAGCGTAATTTATTCTCGATCGACGACACAGAAATAACCGAGCTCGCAAGAATGGCGGTCACCATCGAAAAACACTATGGCAGGCCGATGGATATCGAATGGGCCAAAGATGGGGAAAACGGCAGGCTTTACATCGTGCAGGCTCGCCCCGAAACCGTGCAATCCCGTGCCGGACGGGTAATCGAGCGCTACCAGCTCAAACAAACTTCTGAAGTTCTGGTGAGCGGACGCGCTGTCGGCAATCGCATCGGTCGTGGCATGGCCAAGGTAATCAATAGTCTGTCTCAAATGGATCAGATCGAGGAAGGTGATGTGCTGGTGACCGACATGACCGATCCGGACTGGGAACCGATCATGAAGCGCGCATCCGCGATTGTCACCAATCGCGGTGGGCGCACCTGCCATGCTGCGATCATTGCGCGTGAGCTTGGCATACCGGCTTTAGTCGGCACCGGGAGCTGTACCGATGATATCCCGCACCTGAGCGAGGTAACGGTCTCCTGCGCCGAGGGCGATACCGGATATGCCTACTCGGGTCTGCTCGAATTCGACTACCATCAGCACGAGCTTTCCAAGATGCCTGAAATCCCGATCAAATTATCGATGAATGTCGGTAATCCGGAACGCGCTTTCAGTTTTTCAAGATTGCCCCATGCCGGCATCGGCCTTGCCCGACTCGAGTTTATTATCAGTAATATGATCGGTATACACCCTCGCGCCTTGCTCGAGTTTGATGCAATGGAGGTGGAGCTGCAGCAGGCAATTCAAAAACGCATTGGAGGGTATCCGGGGCCGGTAGAATATTACGTCGACAAGTTGAGCGAAGGAATCGCCACGCTCACGGCTGCCTTTGCGCCGGAGCGTGTTATCGTGCGCACGTCCGACTTCAAATCGAACGAGTACGCACATTTACTCGGTGGCGATGTGTTCGAGCCCCATGAAGAGAACCCGATGCTGGGTTACCGTGGCGCTTCTCGCTATATCAGTGAAACCTTCAGACCCAGTTTCGAACTCGAATGCAAGGCGATCAAGCGCGTGCGCGAAGAAATGAATCTAAAGAATCTTGAAATCATGATTCCTTTCGTTCGTACGCTGAACGAGGCACGGACCGTGCACCAGATTTTGCAGGAAAACGGGCTCGAGCGTGGTGTCGACGACTTCAAGATCATCATGATGTGTGAAATTCCATCCAACGTTATTCTGGCGGAGCAATTCCTCGAGTACTTCGATGGATTTTCGATTGGTTCAAACGATTTGACACAATTGACGCTTGGCCTGGATCGAGATTCAGGCCTGGTCGCCGACGCTTTCGACGAGCGTGATCCGGCGGTCATGCAGTTGCTCAAACAGGCAATCGATGCCTGCAAGGCCGCCGGCAAGTACGTCGGTATCTGTGGCCAGGGACCCTCTGACCATCCGGATCTTGCCGAGTGGTTGCTGGAACAGGGAATCACCAGTATCTCGCTCAACCCCGATTCGGTTATTGAGACCTGGCTGTTCATTGCCGAGCGCTGCAAGCCACGTTGAGATATGGCTGCTTTCACTGCTCTCAAAAACGATGTATTTTGCATTGATGCGCTTTATATTCGACCTGAAGTCGCCTCTATCTACCTGATCAGAGAGGGCGACGAAGTTGCCATTATTGAAACCGGCACCTTTCACTCGCTGGATAATGTATTTGCGACTCTGGAAATTCTGGGGATTGTGGGCTCGCAGGTTAAGTACGTTATCCCGACCCATGTACATCTCGACCATGCCGGTGGCGCCGGTGCAATGATGAAACACTTTACCGAGGCCAGGCTGGTCATCCATCCGCATGGTGCGCGTCATATGATTGATCCTCAGAAATTGATCTCGGGTACTATCGACGTCTACGGTGAGGAGAAATTCAGGCAACTCTATGGCAATATTGAGGCCATCGCCGAAGATCGTGTCATCGTTGCTGAGGACCAGGATTGTCTCGCACTCGAGCAGCGCAAACTGATATTTTTCGATACTCCGGGTCACGCCCGGCATCATTTTTGTATCTATGATGATACCAGTAGCGGAGTCTTCAGCGGGGATACATTCGGTGTTTGCTACGATGCGATGAAACATCTCGAACGTGGATTGATCCCGAGCACGCCTCCGGTTCAGTTCGATCCCCCAGCGTTGCGTGAGTCGATAACGCGCATTATGAATTTCAAACCGGAAAGATTATATCTGACTCATTACGGCGAATTTGTCGACCCCGCAGCCCAGGTCTCCAGTTTTAATCGCTGGATCGATAGTTGCATCGAACTCTGCGAAAAGTTAAACCCGGTAAATCAGGAGCTCGAACCGGGCTTCCGTGAAGCTTACGCAGAGATGATTCTGCTCGGATTATCGGCTGGCGACGTCAGCGATGACATCCGGCGGGTTCTAAAAGGAGATATCCTGCTCAACGCCCAGGGACTGATGCACTGGTGGGTCAACAAGCCGCATGGGTGAAATCTGGAAACCACATGCCACGGTAGCATCGTTGTGTGAGCGCGATGGCCGTTTTCTACTGGTTAAAGAAAATGTCTCTGGATTGATTGTCTATAATCAACCTGCGGGTCACCTCGAACCGGGTGAAACACTGATCGAAGCCGTTGTTCGAGAAACGCTGGAAGAGACACGCTACCAGTTCACGCCAAAAGCGTTGCAGGGTGTTTACCGATTTTGTCCGAATCCAGGAACAGACGAAGCTTATCTCCGATTTTTGTTTCGGGGAGAACTGGGAAAGCGGCTTGAAGGTGCTCTCGATCAGGGTATTATTGCCGCTGAGTGGATGAGCTATGACGAAGTCCTGGCCTGTCGAGAACAGCATCGCAGCCCGATGGTTCTGCAGTGTATCGAGGATTATCGTAATCGGCCCGGATTTCCACTGGATGTAATCAGTCAGGAATTTGCATAATTATGCCGTTTGTTCGAATTTTATTATTGTTGATGCTGACCACACCGGCGACAGCGGCGCCCTACTTCGTGCATTGCTACGATTTCGGCTGCAAGACGACACAGGAACTTCGTTACAGCGAAAAACATTGGGATGAAATCAGATCGATATTTGCTTCGGGCGTTGTCGACAGTTATACCGAAAAACAGGCTATCCGGCGCGCGGTTGCAACCATGGAACGTATCAGTGGAGAACTTTCCGGCACTTACCTGGATAAGGGTGGGAACTACCCCGGATCCGATATCGTCAAGCAAATGGATTGTATCGACGAATCGACCAATACCTTCCAGTACCTGATCGCATTGGAACAACTCGAGTTGCTGAAATGGCATCGTGTCGATTTAAAGAATCGTCGAATCGTCTGGTTGATGACGCACTGGACCGCCGTCATACGCGAGATCGACAGTAATGCCAGGTTCGCAGTCGATTCGTGGTATCGCGACAATGGTGAGTTGCCTTATATTCAGCCACTCGAGGACTGGAAACGCAAACGCGATTTTCCAGTCGCCTTCAATCCGGAACTGGCGACCAGCTGAGTTTAATCATGGGCTCGCCCAAAAGCGAAAAAATCATCGTCGGTATGTCAGGTGGCGTAGACTCCTCGGTATCAGCCCACCTGCTATTGCAGCAAGGGTACCAGGTCGAAGGCCTGTTCATGAAAAACTGGGAAGAAGACGATACCGAGGAATACTGTTCGGCCAGCGAAGATCTCGCAGATGCACAACAGGTCTGCGAAAACCTCGGCATCAAACTGCATACAGTAAACTTTTCAGGTGAGTACTGGGACCATGTTTTCGAGCATTTCCTGCATGAGTACCGCATTGGTCGCACTCCGAACCCTGATATCATGTGCAATCGTGAAATCAAGTTCAAAGCTTTCCTGGATCATGCGCAGATGCTCGGTGCACAACGTATTGCAACCGGACACTATGTGCGTACGCGACAAAACAACGGAGCATACGAACTACTACGTGGCCTCGATGCCAACAAGGACCAGTCCTATTTCCTATATGCGTTGAACCAGCATCAGCTCGCCCACGCACTGTTCCCGATAGGAGAACTGGATAAGACCGAGGTACGGGAACTTGCCAGACAACGACAGTTCGTGGTACATGCCAAAAAGGATAGCACCGGCATTTGTTTTATCGGCGAACGTAAATTCAAGGACTTCCTGCAACGCTTCATCCCCGCCCAGCCTGGGCAGATTGTCGACATCGAGGGTAAGTTGCTCGGTGAGCACAGTGGTTTGATGTATTACACTATTGGACAACGTCAGGGTCTCGGTATCGGTGGCACCGAAGTCGGCAAGGATGAACCCTGGTATGTGACCCGCAAAGACCTGGGCAGAAATCAGTTGGTCGTAGCACAGGGACTCGATAATCCTGAACTGTTCCACTCATGTTGCCGCATTACTGACCTGCACTGGATTTGGCGCTCAGCCACGCGACTATCGCTCAATTGTAGCGCCAAGATTCGCTATCGTCAGCAGGATAGCGCCTGTCGCCTGACGAACTTAGAAGGCGATAGTGCCGTCGTCGAGTTTGCCGAGCCACAGCGTGCGATTACCCCCGGGCAGGCGCTGGTGATTTACGACGAAGAGCAATGTCTCGGTGGCGGTACCATAGAAAAGGCCTACAACCTGTGAACAAACTCGAGAGTCGGACTTTGGCTTTGGCCGGAATGTTTCAGGCAGCGACGCTGGTCGATGAACTCGCGCTGCATGGACGCTGCCATGCTGAAGCCTTCGATTGCAGCATCGATAGTCTGTTTACGATCGATGCCGCAAGCACCGAGGAAGCACTGGGTCAGGTTAGTCAATTATCACGGGGGCTAGAGGCCTTAAGTGACTACCTGGGTGGGGAAAATCGATCTCCGGGAAGGAACATCGCCTATTACCTGCTATCGATATTGAAAATTTCGACGCAGGTTTTACGTGATCCGGCGCTGGCGAAAAAAATGCTCGAAGGATTGGGCAAAATTGAAAATAGCGCGAAGGATTTTGAAATGAGCCGTGGCAGCGTTATTAACAAGATTGATGGGCTGTATCAGGACTGCATCAGTTCTTTGAACCCGCGTATCATCGTGCGGGGCGATCAAAACTATCTCAGAAACGCGGACAATGCGGCCAAAATAAGAGGCTTACTGCTGGCCGGCATACGAGCGGCTGTGCTGTGGCAGCAATTGGGCGGCAACAAGTGGAACCTGTTCTGGCTGCGAAAAAAGTATGTCTATACCGCGAGAATGTTTTTGCGCCAGGGTTAATTGGAGAATCTCTGCAAAATGCAGAGCTTCCCTAAATATCGTGTTGTGAACGAATTTCACGCAGCAGACCCTGCGCAGCGTCGTCCACCATGTCGAAGACCAGCTCGAAGCCGTCGTTGCCATAGTAAGGGTCTGGAACTTCCAGCTGATCAAAATTTTGCGAATAATCCAGCATCAGGTTAACCCTGGTATGAGCATCGTCGGGCTTGAGTGCGTTCATATCGGCCAGATTGCCCTTGTCCATACCCAGTAGATAATCAAATTCAACGAAATCCGTGGTAACGAAACGACGGGCTCGCAGGCCGCTGAGATCGATACCGCGTGCTAGTGCGGTTGCCTGGGAACGCTGATCAGGTGAACTGCCAATGTGATAACTATGCGTGCCGGCTGAATCAACCTGGATCAGGTTTCCAAGGCCATTCTTATCCACGATCGACTGGAATACGCCATGCGCGGTCGGTGATCGGCAAATATTGCCCATGCATACAAACAAAACTTTTATCATGATTAATAATTTCTATAATATATTGATTTATAAATATTAATTGTAAACAGTTGTTTACTGCTGTCTACGCGTTTCTACACCTGTTTCGTACCCAAATAATGATAATCTGATTAAGGCACTGAAATGGTAAAAGGACTAAAGTAATCGGTCTTGCCATGGTCTGTCTGTTAAAAGCTGTGCCGCCATTTAACAAAATTTGGAATTCTGGCGAACTATTTTTGATTTTGCCTATTAAGGGCTAAAGCCAAATTTGAAGGGAGTTTCATCAATGGCTGTTAGGTGCCCATGCTGTGTGAAAACCACCATATGAGTATCCATTCTCCCGTGACTGCCTGTCATTCTGAAATCAGCGATTGTTTTAAGGCCTGGCGTCAAACGACCCGGTAGCCACATCAGCTCGACTCTACGGCCTGCTTCACGTTCTAGCCGACGGGATGACTGGACACGATTTGAGTGTCCGTAAACCAACAGCTTGAGTATCGTCGATGGGTGATAAACTGGACGCCCAGTATCTGCGGGCGTTTTTTTATCCCAGACTCGAGAGATCGAGGCGATCGACAAATGCATCGATCTCTCGAATATCATTCTCATCGGGAGTGTAATCGTGCAGGCGATCCGGGAATAATGCGGCTTGTGTTCGGCATGCGTCCTCAACGAAACCGCTCATTGGATAACCCGTCAGTTGGAAAGTATGATTGTGCCTTCGAGATGGTTTTCACACATAGTCTGGGCACCAAACAGGCGTTGGCGTCTTCTAAATCAATTTGCCCCTATTATTTTCTCAAATCGACAGGTGAAATCGAAGTCAACTGCTCACGGATGGTTTTGCCGAGTTGCCGTATGTCAAATGGCTTGGTGACGTACTCGTCCGCTCCTAGTGCCAGACCTTGTTCTATGTCAGCCATACTGGCCCTGGCAGAAACCATGAAGACCTTGATCGCTTTCAGCTCGGGGTGGAATCGAATCCAGCGCAGGACTTCGTATCCATCGATACCGGGCATCATCACGTCGAGTATGACCAGGTCTGGTTTAAACTCGGCGGCGAGCGATTTAGCTTCCTCCCCCGATTTGGCGGATATGGTCTCGTAATCATCGCTGAGCAATTCCTCCAGAACGGCAAGATTCATCGGATTGTCATCGACTAGAAGAATTCTCCCGATGACCATGGCCGAGTTCTGGTTCATCTGGCGGTCTGGGCGCTGGATAATTCTTTCCCGAACTGAACTGGAATCAAGAACGTGAGTGCCGCGCCACCTTCGGCAGCATTATTGGCCCAGATGCTGCCATGATGGGAGGCTATTATCTCGCGACTAATGGCTAGACCCAGTCCAGTTCCGCCAGCACCCGTACTCGTCCTATGGGATTGGATGAATTTCTCGAAGATCAATTCCTTCTCATCTTCCGGAATTCCGGGACCCTGGTCGCAAACCTGCACCTGAACGCTGTCGCCCGATGACGTTACGTCGATCGTGACTCGTACTGTGCCGCCGAGCGGAGAGAACTTCACCGCATTGCCCAACAGGTTTCTCATGACCTGGCGAAAACGATTCGAATCGACATCGGCTCTCACCGTCTCGGAGCATTGGCAGTCGAATTGCACCCTGGCATCGTTCACAATTTGGTCGAACTCTCGGATAGTCTCGCCCACCAGAGCTCCCAGATCGGTTGTTTCGATATTGAGCTTTATATGACCGGATTCGAGCTTCGCCAGGTCCAACAGGGCATCGATCAATCCCAACAGCACATCGCCACTCGCCCGGATGTATTCGAAGTATTGGCCGAGTTTCTTCCTGTTCACAGCTTCGATTCTGTTGAAGCCAATGTCGGCGAAACTGATGATGCTATGCAGGGGCGTGCGAAGCTCGTGAGACATGTTCGCCAGAAATTCGCTCTTGGCGCGATTGGCGGCCTCGGCCGTTTCCTTGGCATGATCGGCTTTAAGCAGTGCTTCCTTCAGCTCGGTGATGTCCTGTAGTGTGCCAACCGCCTCTGTAAGATTGCCGAGATCGTCTTTAACATGCATACTGTACTCGCGTACATGGCCTATGCTTCCGTCCCTGCGCACAATGCGGTAATCAAGTCCGGCGCTGCATTCTTCTTTGTAGGCTTCATTGACTGCTGCTCGGTCTTCCGGATGTACCAAATCCATATCCTGTTCGGCGGTTCGAAAACGCTTGAGATAGTCTTCTGCAGTGTAGCCAAAGATTTGTGCGAGTTCTTCGGAGACGCTCAGGAACTCATCTTCAACTTCATCGTAATGCCAATAACCTAGTCTGGCCGTTTGTGCGGCAAGTTTAAGCTTGGCTTCTCTTTCTTCGGTGGTCTTCTGCAATTTTGCATGCTCGGTGACGTCTTGCAGGATTCCAACCGTTTGAACCACCCGGCCTCGATTATCGACTACCGGGTCCCACATTTCTCGAATATAGCGAAGTTCACCGTCTGGCCTGATAATCCGATATTGGATGTCACAGCTGCCACCTTGCTTTTCGAACTCCTTGTATGTAGACATGATTTTCTCGCGATCTTCCGGATGAACCAGCACCATACCTTTTTCGTCGTTGTAGTATTGCGTGAGCACTTCATCGACGGTCACTCCGAAAATGCGAGCGTACTCTTCAGAAGCGAAAATACAACGGTCTACCACCTCATCCCACACGTAATGTCCCAGGCGTGCAATATGGACGGCCTGATTGAATAGCTTTTCACTTTCCTCTAATCTACTGGTCCGTGACTTAATAACTTCTTCGAGGTCATCGTGGGACCCAACTAGTGCTTTTTCAGCCAATTTTTGTTGGCTGATGTCATTAATTATCGAGATAATTTGCGTCGGCTCCCCATCAGGGTCATGCACAGCCGACAAACAGATATTCGTCCAGATTATAGTGCCATCTTTTCGCTGATAACGTTTATCACGTGAGTAGCTAGTCAGTTCACCGCGGAGGAGCTTTTCGTTGTATTCGAACGACATTTCGTGTTCATTGGGTGGGGAAATGTCGATCGAGGTCAGTTGCAACAATTCCTCGCGCGTGTAACCAAGCATGTCGCAAAACTTCTGGTTTACGCGCAGCCAACGCGAGTTACGGGGATCAACAGCGCGTAACGCCATACCCATCGCTTCCTGCTCGAAGACGGTGTTAAACAGATTTGTTGCAAGGCTGTGTTCAGTTTGGTCCATTAATTTCACATGAATGCTACTAACGACGGTTACCTCAAGATAGTCAGAAGTCAGTTAGCGGATAATATGCCGAAAAAAGGGTTTCTATGACACAGATTAATAATCAAATTGATTACTAAATCGATGATCCC
>JAAESG010000185.1 GCA_024229615.1 Gammaproteobacteria bacterium
CGCTGACACAGCTAACCGTGGCGGGCGGCACGCCGCCGCCCGGAGTAGTCGGGAAGTTCTGGAACAGCCCGGTAACCTCGAAGTTGCCAGCTGTGCCGCTGACGGTAAACGGATGGTTGGCGATTACCACGTTGAGCCCATCGTCATAGACTGACAGGCTGTACGAGCTCGCGACGCCATCTACGCTACCGGGAAGATTTGCGATGCTGAAAGTCGCTTCATCACCGCAGGGCTGGGACACGATGGTGCGCCCGGCGATACCGATGTTGACGCCGATGCGGCAACCCTCGAACAGTTCGCCCTTGGAAAATGCCATAGTTGGCGAACGGGAAAGATGGTTATTGACGATTTGACCTGAAATGGTCGCGCCGGTGTCCACGCCGGGTTGCTCGAAAATTTCAGGATCGCAGTTTCCGTCAGGGGCGTTGACGCAGTCGAAATCCTTGATGAAACCGACAAAGACGTGCGGGCCCGGTGGGCCGAATTCGACGAATACTTCAGGTTCGTTGGCCTTGACCCAGGCGTCGATAGTACGCGTGCCCTCGATGGTCGAGGTTTGATGCCAGCCTGAACCTGCGGGCGGAACTATCTCGACACCGTATTTCGCCGGTACCAGGTTTTTGATCAACAGCTTGCCTTCGGCGTCGGGCTTCAGAATAAAACCGTTGACAGCATCGCCTTCGGGTGTGAAAACGACATCGCCGTTAGCGTCGTACTCGGTGCCGACCGGGTTGCCGTAGATATCCCAGGTCACGTGACCGCCGGCCATACCGTACTGGCCCGCGGCGTCGAACAGCTTAACCGAAAAAGGAATTTCGTTGAGGCTGCAACCGTCGCCATTGATATCTTCGCAGGCGAGCCCTAATTCGTCGAGGTCAATCGCACCGTTTAGCGGGTTGTTGTCCTCGAAGATCCAGACGCTGATCTGCGCGGCCGGCAGCGGATATTTGTTGACGCGGATATTCATGTCGACATTGCCTTCAACTACCGAAATCGCGCCGCCGCCCAGCGAATGGCCGTTATAAGGAAGCACGGAAACGAAATAGTGCTTTGGGACAGCGGGGTCGGCTCCCGTAGCGGGGGTGCCGTCGGGAACGTCGATCGTGACCGTCGTATCGGTGGCAGTCAGGGTTTCTCCGGAAATCGCGACCGGGTTATGACTCTTGTGAAACTGGAACGACAGGCTGTCGAGGTCCTGAACGCCGAGCTTCGGCTTATAGGTCGTATCCTCTTCGACCAGATAGCGGAATCCGCTAACGGATTCGATTATCTTGTCGCCAGCGCCGTTCACTGCCGTGGTGTCTACCGTGAGGGTAATGGTTGCGGCGTTTGCCACCTTTCCCATCGACAACCCCAACACGAGCGCTGCAGCCAAGAGGGAGCGAACAAACAAGTCCTGCGTTAATGACCTTATCATTGTATTTTCCTCATACGTATCGTTTGTGCCCCGGACCGGAAATACCCATCCGATCCCGAAGCTGTTTTATCTGAAGCCTATGATGGATATACAGTCGCCAACTTTGAATACCCGATATACTGGTTTTTACCACCCGATCTACCGCATCAGTACTATGAATAGACCGTAATTTCAGGCAGACTATCTATCATTCAGAGGTAGATTTTTTTGTATCAGACACCGCCTAACAATTGTCGGGAAGCTTGTTGATGCAATAAAATGTGAACCAGATCAAGATAATGGCTAAGCCTGTTCACGAAATTTTCACACTCGTAGCAGTAGGCTTTAATCACCCGCAGGAAATACAGGAGGTTGCGACCTTCGGGAAAACAACCATGACCATCGAGGTCAGGCGCAACCACAGCAATATTTTCGAATTACTAAACTAAGGATTGAGCGAGTCATAAACGATGAATATTCAACAACAGGACGGGCTGGTTTCGACCATAAACCTGACCCCCTTTACCGATTCCGACGCTGACCACCGCCTGCGTGATCGCTTGTTCGAGATGGCCGCAAAAACCAGTAGCTGCCCACCCAAGTGCAGGCTCGACACATTTGATGAGTCAATCGTCGTGTTTGACAGCTGTTACCAGGCACTTAGTTTTCTAACCAGCGTGTTTCGCTGCGCGGTCGATCTGCAAGCCAGTGAATTAACTGATTTCACCCTGCGCTCCAGTCTCTGCTTCGGCAATTATTTCATCCACCAGGACCAGATATACGGAGATGCGGTGAATCTAGCAACCAAGTTGACGCTGACATCGCGCGAGAACGAGATGCTGTTATGCGGCCTGGATTCCGAAGTTATCGAGTCGTTTCTCGACAAGCACAGTGACTTGACCTGTTTTATCCGCAGCGCAGACGATAGTTGCGTATCCATCGCGATTAGTGACCGCGATTCGACCTTCGCCAAGTATTCCAATATGTCATTACAGGCTGATTTCAATAATCAGAGCTGCCGTTTCAATTCGGCTCGATGTCAGAAGATCGAGATTGGCCGATCCGAGATGTCCGGTATCCGTATCGATTCCGATCAAATATCGCGGCATCATGCGACGATTAAACTCCACTACGATGAAATTCACTTCGAAGACCATAGCTCAAACGGCACCTATATTTATTTTAGTGACCGCGAAGTATTTCTGACCAACGAATCGATGAAGATTGGCAGCAGCGGCCTCATCAGTTGCGGTCTCAGTCGGGAATCTAAAGGAAGCGAGAAGACAAGCATTTCATACCAGATGATTGAAAAGACGCTTACCGCGGCCTGAACCCGGGATCAACCCTGTGCTGATGGCAGCGATTTTACCGCCGCCTGAGCATCGTCCGTTACCTGCCTGCCTAACCCGCATTTCTCACCAGGATGGCGGGCCCTCGCTTGTTCTTTGAATTCACAAGGGATTTTCTTCGGTCAGACATAC
>JAAESG010000186.1 GCA_024229615.1 Gammaproteobacteria bacterium
AATATCCATGGCATGTTGATTTGCACATCAATACGATCCGGGATTTGCATTGAGAATGGCATTGTTACATTACGCAAGTGAAATGCTATGTTCGATCTATCGTTTTTTACAAGGCGTAATGTTCTAAGGGTTCTGTCAACTTGGCGGCAGATCGCCGACAATATTCCGATGAACAGTCTACCAAACTATCGCGGTTATCGGTTTCCGCCCGAGATAATCAGTCACACGGTGTGGCTCTACCACAGGTTTACCTTGAGCTTGCGGGACATCGAAGACCTACTGGCTGAGCGCAATGTCATCGTGTCTTACGAATCGATTCGGCAGTGGTGCAACCGGTTCGGCCTTGATTACGCGAAGCGTCTGCGAAAACGGCGCGGACCGGGCGGCGACCGTTGGTTTCTTGATGAGGTGACCGTATCGATTCAGGGCAGGCGTCAGTATCTCTGGCGTGCCGTCGATCAAGACGGTGACGTGTTGGATATCCTGTTACAAAGTCGCAAGGATAAGCGCGCGGCCAAGCGATTCTTCCGTAAGCTGTTGAAAGGTCAAGAAAGAACTCCAATTGAATTGACGACGGACAAACTTCCAAGCTACGGTGCGGCGAAACGCAAGATGATGCCATCCGTTGTTCATTGTCAAGACAAGTACGCCAACAATCGAGCCGAAGTTTCGCATGAACACACGCGCGAACAAGAACGCCAGATGCGGGGATTCGCATCATCGGGTCAGGCACAATGGTTTCTCAGTGTTCATGGTCAGGTGCACAATCTCTTTCGGGTGGGGCGCCATCTGTTACGGGCGGTAAACTATCGAGTCTTGCGTGGCCGCGCGTTCGCGACGTGGCAAGAGGTAACCTGTGTCCAATGAGATAGGGCCACGATTTCATCAACCGATTAAATTCGCCTCGGCCACGTCAAGTTGACAAAACCCCACGCGTTGTTCATTCCAACATTTCCCCGTGGCCGTACGACGCCCGAGTTTATTGAGTACACGAGCGATCTCGTCATCGCCATAACGAACCGCCATTCGACGGATCACATCGAGATCTTCCAGTGCGGTTTTACACCTCCCACCAGAGGCCGCCTTTGCTATTTCAAAGTGGGTGTGCGCTCCGCCCTTCCAATGAACCACGAAACCAAGCTAGATCGG
>JAAESG010000187.1 GCA_024229615.1 Gammaproteobacteria bacterium
ATCAGGCACCGCGTGGAACGCTATCTCACTGGGTGGTTATCGAGGATGGAAAAATCAAAAATTATCAGGCGGTGGTGCCCAGCACCTGGAATGCTGGCCCGCGAGATGCGGATGGGCAGATAGGCCCTTACGAATCTTCACTGATGGATAACCCAATCGCTGATCCTGAAAAACCACTGGAAGTTTTACGTACCGTACATTCCTTCGATCCCTGTATCGCCTGTGCGATTCACATGGTGGATACAGAACAGAAAGAAATCGTCAAAGTCAAAGCGCTATAAGCGGCAGAAGAGCAATTTATGGCTCAGTGTGACAAAAGCATACTCGTCATCGGCATGGGCAATGTGTTGATGCAGGATGAGGGCGTCGGAGTGCGTGCGGTTGAGGAACTGGAGAATCGCTATCACATTCCACCCGGCGTGACGGTAGTCGATGGCGGTACCGCGGGCATGGAGTTATTCGAGCCGATTCGTAACTGCGATTTATTAGTGGTGGCGGATGCGATCAATACCGGAGATGCCTGGGGCACGCTGGTGCGTATCGCCAATGACGAAATACCGGCGTTCTTTCAGACCAAGCTTTCCAATCACCAATTGGGTCTGTCAGACTTGCTGGCACTTTTAACGCTCAAAGATGAAGTACCCGAGCATGTAGCGATTATCGGCATGGTACCGCATGGGCTGGAAAATAAATTAGGTTTAACTTCCGAGGCAGAAGCCGGACTCAATGCCATGGTGGATATGCTGGTTTCAGAATTATCCGATCTGGGTGTTGAACTGCAGCAGCGCAGTGAGCCTCTGGTGGGTCATTGGCGCAAAGAAGCCGAACGGGAAGCCGCGAGCCTATGTGTATAGGAGTACCGGTACAGATAATAGAGTCGGGTGATTTAATGGCTTTATGTCGCGGTCGTAACGGTGAAGAGCAGGTCAACATGATGCTCATAGGTGCGCAACCCGAAGGTAGTTGGGTATTAAATTTCCTCGGCTCCGCCAGGGAAGTATTATCGGAGCAGGATGCA
>JAAESG010000188.1 GCA_024229615.1 Gammaproteobacteria bacterium
CGTGGATACGGTTCGCTCGGAAATGATCATCCGATCAGTACCGCACAAAACTACCATGCCTCGAACCTGGAGCAGCGCAAGTATGATCCTGAAAAAGCAAAGTGGCACCTGAAGCAAGCCGGGTTATCCGATCTTAGTGTTGAGATGCATGCCTCCGACGCAGCCTTTGCGGGCGCGGTCGACGCTACCCAACTCTATGCTGAATCACTGAAGAAGGTTGGAATCGGCCTGAAAGTCGTGCGCGCTTCAGCCGACGGTTACTGGAGTAACACCTGGATGAAGGTGCCGTGGAGTGCCAGCTACTGGAGTGGTCGACCCACCGCCGACTGGATGTTTACAATTGGCTGGGCCGCCGGTGGTAACTGGACCGAAACCTTTTGGAATAATCCTCGTTTTGAGGAGCTCCTGGTCGCCGGCAGGGCCGAACTCGACGAAGCCAAGCGTGCCGAAATCTACCGGGATATGCAGTCCATTTGCCGGGACGAAGGTGGCTCAGTGATCCCATGCTTTGCCAACAACGTTGATGCGGCCTCCGACAAACTGGGCCACCCTGAAAAAATTGGTGGTAACTTTGAGCTGGATGGTTCACGCAGCATTGCTCGCTGGTGGTTCAAATAAGGCAGGCCGAACTTCAGGTTCATTTTAACTGCCGATGATGTGGCCGGATTTAATCAGTAATCTGGCCACAGCATCCCCATCACCAGCTTGCACCGGTTAATTAACCAGGAACGATCCAATGTTCACCATCATTCTTCAACGTCTGGCAATGGGTGTGTTCATCCTGTTTGGGGTATCGATCCTGATAACGATTGGTGTCGAGGCATTATCCGGTGATGTTTGTTCGGCAATACTCGGTCAGGCCGCAGAACCCTCGACGGTCGCGGCCTGCCAGGCACAACTCGGTATCGACCGGCCTGTACACATACGCTATGCCGAGTGGCTGATCAATATTTTACAGGGTGATATGGGTACTTCGTTGGCAAATGAGCGAGAAGTATCGGAGCAGATCGGCAAGCGTTTGGGTAATACACTTTACCTGGCGGTGACGACATCTATTTTCGCGGTTCCGGTCGGCATAGCACTCGGTGTGATTGCAGCGTTGTATCGCAACAGTTTCATCGACCACGCCATCTCGACCACCACCCTGTCCACCATTGCCTCCCCAGAATTTTTTGTCGCTTACGTCCTGATGGCTGTATTTGCTGTCAACCTTGGCTGGTTACCGGCGATTTCAAATGTCGATAGTTCGATGGGATTTTGGGAACGACTAGAGGTATCGGCATTGCCGGTGATGACGCTGGCGATGGTGACGGTCGCGCATATGATGCGTATGACCCGGGCTTCGATCGTCAGCCTGCTCGCCAGCCCGTATATCGAAATGGCCAAACTTAAAGGATTGACGCCGAGCCGGATTATCGTCAAGCACGCGCTGCCCAATGCCTGGTCGCCGATTATCCAGGTCATCGTTCTTAACCTCGCCTACATGATCGTCGGCGTTGTCGTCATCGAAGTAGTGTTTGTTTATCCCGGCCTAGGAGCATTGATTGTCGATGCGGTGTTAAACCGCGACCTACCGGTGATTCAGGGTACTGCGATGGTTTTTGCCGCGGCCTATGTTTTATTATTTTTACTGGCGGATATTTTGTCAACGCTGGCTAATCCACGCCTGCGGCACAGGAAATAGCCGATGAAACATTTAGTCGCTATCTGGAATGATCTCAATACGAGTGCACGCATCGGGTTGGGAATAGTTACCTTCTTTGCCTTTTGCGCCATTTTTGCACCCTGGCTGGCACCCTACGGCGAAAGCGCGGTCGTCGGCGATGTGTGGGAACCAATCGGTGGTGAGTTTATATTAGGCACCGACCAGATTGGTCGCGATCTACTGACACGCCTGATTTTTGGCGCTCGCAACACAATGGCACTGGCAATTGTTTCGACGATGGTTTCATTCACCATGGGCGCCGTGCTCGGCTTCGTCGCCGCTACTATGGGTGGCATAGTCGATCAACTCTTGAGCCGCATGGTAGACGTGGTCATTTCGATTCCGACCCTGATAGCTTCACTGATTATTCTATCCGCGGTGGGCACCGCAACCCCGACGCTGGTACTGGTCATTGGCATTATTTACGCGATGCCAGTTTTCCGTATTGCGCGAGCGGTGGCGATAGATATTGAAGTCATGGACTATGTGGAAGCGGCACGACTTCGCGGTGAAGGCCTGTGGTGGTTGATGAGCAAGGAAATCCTGCCCAACGCATTGACCCCCCTGGCAGCCGAGTTCGGGCTGCGCTTTTGCTTTGTGTTCCTGCTGATTGCGAGTTTGAGTTTCCTCGGCCTCGGCCTGCAACCACCATTGGCGGACTGGGGCGCGATGGTCCGTGGTAATGCCGATGGCATCGCCTGGGGCTTTCTGCATCCGTTATTACCTGCAGCCTGTATTGCATCATTAACCATCGGCATCAACTTGTTGATCGATCGTTGGGTTTATAAGGCCAGCGGATTACGCGATGATCAATAGGAAGATGAAATATGAGTGAAAAATTACTTGAAGTAAAAGACCTGTTGATTGAAGCAGATATCGATGGTGTCTGGACGCCTATTGTTAACAGCCTGTCGATGACGCTGGAGCGTGGAGAAATTCTGGGGTTGATAGGTGAGTCCGGTGCTGGTAAATCAACCTTCGGGTTAACCGCTCTGGGATACGCCAAACCTGGATGCCGAATCGTATCTGGCTCGATTAAACTCGATGGCGTCGAGTTGGTGGGCAGACCCGACGCCGAATTGCGCGACATTCGCGGTAATAAAGTAGCTTATGTGGCGCAATCCGCCGCTGCCTCGTTTAATCCGGCCCATACACTGGAAGAGCAATTTGCTGAATCGCCAGTACAGCACGGTAAAATGAAAATGGCGGAAGCACGTGCGCGTAGTATTGAGATTTTCCGTCAGCTCGATTTGCCCGATCCTGAGCACATTGGCGATCGTTACCCGCATCAGGTATCCGGTGGGCAGTTACAGCGTGCGATGACCGCGATGGCGTTGGGTTCGGATCCCGATATCATTATTTTTGACGAACCCACCACAGCGCTTGACGTAACCACTCAAATCGAGGTGCTAGGTGCGATTAAGGAAGCGATTAAGCTGCGAAATGTCGCGGCCATTTACATCAGCCACGATCTCGCAGTGGTCGCACAAATGGCCGACCGCATTATGGTACTGCGTTACGGTGACCTGATCGAAGAAGGTGATGCGCGCGAGATGCTGTCTAATCCAAGGGAACCCTATACGCAGAAATTGCTCAATGTACGGACAGTACGTGAGAGCCGATATGATCACGATAAGGAGGATATTCAACTCAAGGTAGAGAATGTTACTGCGCGTTATCCCGGTGCCCTTTTTGACGTTTTGACCAATATCAATCTCGAGATTATCAAAGGTAAAACAATTGCCGTTGTCGGCGAATCGGGTAGCGGCAAGAGCACGTTGGCACGGGTTAGAACCGGCTTCTTGCCTCCCAATCAGGGAAGCGTGAAATTCAATGGTCGAATTCTGACTCCTACGCTTAAGACCCGACCGAAAGAAGATCTGCAAAAAATTCAAATGATTTACCAGATGGCGGACGTGGCGATGAACCCGCGGCATAAAATAAAGGATATTATCGGCCGTCCGGTGGAATTTTATCTCGGCATCACGGGTCAAGAACGTGAGCAGCGCGTGCTTGAACTACTGCGACAAATCGAGATGCCCGAAGAGTATGCCGATCGGTACCCGGCACAATTATCTGGCGGCCAGAA
>JAAESG010000189.1 GCA_024229615.1 Gammaproteobacteria bacterium
GCGATAAAAAACAGCGCAAGCTTAATCTGGAAAAAACTGTTGGCAAAATAATAATCGCTGCCCTTTTCGAAGTAGAGCACGCGTAAAAACCCAAATACCAGTACCAGCAACGCCATAATCCCGATGACACGATCGGCGCGCCGAATCCGTTTCGCCTTTTCCACGGTCATCGATTCGCTAATCAGTGAAAGCTCGAGCACCAACGCGGCGGCCAGCGAAAAAAAGGCCACAAAATGTCCAAATGCGATGAGTGCCGCGGCCAGCATTACGGCGAAATACGCTTCATCACCCAACCACTCTCGGCCGGGGTATAGACGATGCGATCGTGGAAACGGTTATCCTGTCCCTGCCAGAATTCAAAATACTCGGGGGATAATCGATACCCTAGCCAGGCTTCGGGACGCGGCACATCGCCATCGGGGAAAGCCGCGCGCAGGCGTAATACTTCGTCCTCGAGTGCCGAACGACTCTCGATATCTGCCGACTGCAGCGATGCCGCTGCACTGAAACGACTGCCCTCGGGGCGCATCAGAAAGTACTTCTCGGCATCATCCGCAGGCAACGGTTTGACCGTCCCATGAACTCTCACCTGGCGGCTTAAATCGCGCCAGTAAAACAACAGCGCAGCCTGTGGATTGGTATCGAGCTCGCGTCCCTTTTGACTGCGCGAATCGCAATACCAGCAAAACCCGTCGCTATCGACGTGCTTGAGTAAAACGATACGCGCTGACGGCCTGCCGTTCGCATCCGCCGTCGCCAGCGTCATCGCAGTGGCGTCGAGCAGCTCGAGGTCGCGCGCGCGCTGCAACCAGCCAGCAAATTGCACAAAGGGATCTGAATCCATGTCTTTGCGGGTGATTCCGTGCGCTTCGTAATCGCGGCGCACATCGGTTAAATCAATTTCGATGGTCATTAGAAAACCTTATTCAGAAGGGCCGACATCGCGGCCCATGATTGTTCATCCGCCTGCTGCTGATAGCCCAGATCGATGCCATACTTTTGCGCATTGACATCGGCTTGCGGATTGCTGAAGCCATGTTTGGCGCCCTCCAATAGCAATACTTCGTAATCGGCCTGTGCGCTATCCATCTCCTGTTTGAAGCCTGCCAGATCGTCCATTGTTATCATCGAATCGGCGGCACCATGACACACCAGGATGCTTGGTTGAATACTGCCTGGCGCGGCACTATAAAACGAACCCAGGGCGCCGTGGAAACTCGCCACAGCCGATAACGGCAGGCCGATTCGAGCCATATGCAATACCATCGCGCCACCAAAGCAATAGCCAATCGCGGCTGTACGCTCCGAATCTACCGCAGGCTGGCTGATTAACAGGTCATATCCCGCCTTGAGCGCCTCGGTCCCGGTTTCCATATCGCCCAATACCCCGTTCATCAAACTTCCGGCCTGGTCGGTGTCAACGGCGAGCTGGCCACCACCATACATATCGACCGCCAACGCGACATAGCCGAGCTCGGCCATCATATGGGCACGCCGCACAATGTACTCATTCAAACCCCACCATTCATGCACGATCAAAACACCAGGGCGGATACCTGCTATTTCATCGTCGTATGCCAGGTAGCCCTGGTGGCTGACATCACTCACCATATACTCGATTCGATTGGTCAGAATATTCATGGACATCGACCCCTGGAAAACTGGAAACTGAAATTCTACCCCGTATAGCTATTAACAGGTAGTGTTGTGAATTAACATATCGGCATGAACAATCTCGATCACATTGTTATCGCAGCCGCGACGCTACAACAGGGTGTCAACTATGTTCGCTCTACCCTCGGCATCGAAGTTCCAAAGGGCGGGATGCACCAGACCATGGGCACTCACAACCATTTAATACAACTCGGAAATGACGCTTACCTCGAAATCATTGCGATTAGCCCCAATACCGAAGCACCCGCACGGCCACGCTGGTTTGCACTCGATTGTGCTCGCATGCGCGCTTCGATCGAACAACAACCCAGGCTGATCACCTGGGTTATGAACACCACAGACATCAAACAATTGGTGGAGTCATCGAGCTTCGAAATCGGCGCCCCGACTGCATTCAGCCGGGACAACTTAAAGTGGGTCATTGCCTTACCGGACGATGGCCGTCTGCTCGCTAACGGTATGCTGCCCTATTGCATACAGTGGCACAGCAATCCCCATCCGTCGCAGGCGATGGCCGATCCGGGTTGCCTGTTGCAGGCTTTGACGATTTATCATAACCGTCCACGTTGGATTACTGAGCGTCTCGATGCCATGGAAGCCGGTCATCTGGTAGATGTAGAAGCCATCCCGGACAGCGAAGCCCCCTACCTGTCGGCAACGATAGACACGCCCGGCGGCACTGTCAGCCTTACCTAGGAGTCTGTCGGACTTAAGGAAAATCTACTGCGGCGATGGGAAACAGGCCGATTTGAAAATGATGATAGAATCGATTGTAATTGAAATTCACGAACCGGCAATCTGCGGTCAAATGATGATTGCAATCGAGATTTGATCGCAATCCCACACTAGAGGGTTAGAAATTGAATCAACGACGTAAAGTTGTATTTATGCCCGGGCTCGATGGCACCGGGAAGCTATTTACGCCGATCATCCCCTTGCTCGACTCTCACTTCGACCTGAGCTTCATAACCTACCCCGATCTGAATTCGTTTTCGGATTACATCGAGTGTGCACAAAATCAGCTTCCGCCGACAGCTGAATTTTCGCTGGTGGCCGAGTCCCTTTCCAGTCCGGTGGCTCTGGCATTGATGGCACAACAGCCCGATCAGATCGGTCCATCGGTATTATCCGCCGGTTTCGCGCGTTCGCCATTGGCGGCGATGACACATATAGCAAACCATATTCCGGAGCAGATGTTCTCTATCGGGGCATTGAGCGAATTCTGGCTGGATGTTCAGACATCGAATGACCAGGATTTCTCTGAGACACAGCCATTGCCACTGAACGTGACCGAACAAATTGACGGGGAGGTATTGAAACACCGGTTGTCGGTAATGAGCCGAATCGACGTTTCGGCACTGTTGCCAAGCATCGAAATACCGATTCTCTATCTGCGCGCAGTGCACGATCGAATCCTTTCCGAGGGCGATGCGCAAATGATGCAGCAACTCCTGCCCAATGTTAAGAGGGTCGATATCGATGCACCGCATTTGCTACTGCAGACCCAACCGCAGCAGTGTGCCGAGTTAATTGTCAAGCACATCCAGTCATACGACTAAATTCCTAGGGCCTGTTAATACAATCTGCATCACCACGCCGACGTGCGCCTGCTCGGTAAATCGCATACTAACGACAACGATCGCGCACCGATCATCGCCTTCAAGCCACTCGAGCAAAGCTCGGAAGCAGTGACCAGGATGATGTGAACAGAATCCTGCAGGCGCCAGGGCAGGCGCTGAATTAGCAAGTATAAGAAGTATAAACACCCTATTTCCACTGTTCCATCAAAAATCAGAGCAGGAATACGCGTGACCATCCAGCCCTGGGGCATTCGAAATCTGACTGATTTCCCTCGACACCCCCAATATCGCCTAAAAGCGCCTACTTTTGGTGAGTACTCGTTTCAGGCGTTGCGCCTTTATGCCCTCGGATGCAGGGCATGGCGCTCCACAGGAGATCGCTCATCGCCGTTTATCCGGCAATGGGTGTTCTGGCTTCGTTTCGACGGCGTCACCAGCGCCCGGTGCTTGCTGTTTGGCGCAAACACGCCATGGAATCGGGTCAGGTTAGCTCTCGGCCTGGGTATCAAAGCTGCCAGCTATTTCCGTCATGCTAACTTCGGTATTTACCTTTTGCCCAACAGCGGCTGCACCTGTTTGTGTTATTTTTTCAATTGGATCCAAAAATTTCGAGTAAATCTCAATTGTTGTCTTCGTATCGGCATTCAGGTTCATAGACAACTCACATGCCCGATAAAGCATTTCACGTACATTTGTGGTATATGTGTAAGAATCTGACATCTGTTACTCTCCTTGAGGTTCGTATAGAACCTGTATTGATGTGTCATCGACAAAGCCTGTAAGCCAGACCTGAATCCGCGATCACCGCGGCTTCAGGTCATGGGTTAACCCGCTAGTTGTGGTTACTTACCACATGTGCCGGTTGCACAACATTTGGTGCTTCCAAACGCATAGCCTATTTGTTTGTATCTAGCAGTGTCGTATTGTTCAAAAAGGTTTACCGTATCAATCGGACTTTCTGGAGTTCGTACATTTTCCGATAGAGAAGGATTGATCCAGGTTCTTACTACTTGTTCAACGTTAATGATAGTCTCCATTACAATTAATTTGGATGATAAATATGGCAATGCATATACTGTTATAGACACTATCACTTTCAACAACGGCAATCATGAAAAGAAGATGAACAAAAGATGAACAGAAGGCTGCCACTTTCATATCGATGGGCGATAAAGTATAAGAAGTATAAACGCAACACCCTGATGGGGGATCATGAGGAAGGGTTTGGTTTTTAAGAAACACTGCAATTGATCAGCACGCCCTAACTCGAAATCGGCATTTTGATCTGTTCCAAATTCTAAATAATCGCCCAGAACTGCTCGGAATAGGAAGTATAAGAGGTATAAACACCCTATTTCCACTATCCCATCAAAAATCAGAGCAGGAATACGCGTGACCATCCAGCCCTGGGGCATTCGAAATCTGACTGATTTCCCTCGGCACCCCAATATCGCCTAAAACGCCTACTTTTGGTGCTCATTCCCGCCGGTCAATCCTGCCAAAACCAGGCGATGCGCGAGGAAGGCTTCACCGGGCCGCGCATGAATTTCGACTCGCTCACAATCACTAAAGACCCGCTCGCGCGCCGCATGATAAATCGCCGTTGTATCCTGTTCACCCCACTGCTCGACGGGCATGCCTGTGAAAACGGTCGCAAAGTACTCTCGCATGATTTCGTGCGAACCCTGCCACAGTACAAAGGGTGCGGCATGGACATCAAATTCAACCATCGGAATACCAATATAAATTCATGATGCTCACATAGATGACGCTGACGCTCGGGACCTTCAGGTAACAGGCCATCGACGTGGGCCGCATCGCGTTCGCGCCAGTAGCGCGCCCTGCCGGGGGATTCGCCATCCATCGGCTGTGGGTATCCGGGATAACAGGCTGATACCTGGGCCGCATCCCAGGCAAAACCCTCAAGTCCCAGCACCGAGCTTATGAAATCGACCACCTCGCCCCGCAGTGGACCACTGGTCCCGACGGCACCCTGGTCATTGTTTGGTAGCGCATTTACACCGGTAACCCAGGTCCCCTGATAACGCAACCATTTAGACTGGCCGGGACCCTGCAGGGTCGCACGTGCCGAAGCCAGAGCAGAGTCCACCCAGGCACTCAATTGCGAATCATGAGGAAACCTGCACCAGCCAGTTTCAAAGAAATGCTTTGCGAGATTGCGCATAATATTAACCCGGCAACAGCATATGTCATATTCTGCCATCGCGTGTCTGTTAGTGGTACCGATGCTATCATGCCTCAATCTCTACCTGGAACAAGCCTGGCCAATGAGCACGACGACCGAAAAACGCATCGCCAACCTGCCCTGCTGGCAAGGCGATATCGAAATCGAAGCCCTGAGTGGCGGAATGACCAATCTGAATTTCAAGATTACCGATGGCGAGCAAGGTTTCGTCGTGCGTTTCGGTGAGGACGACCCGGTTCACCTGATTTCCCGGGCGAACGAAATCGCGAGCTGCCAGGCCGCTTTCGAAATCGGCGTCAGCCCCGAGCTGGTTTATCACGAGGCCGGTATCCTGGTGGTCAGATTCGTCGAAGGCAAGGTGTTTGCCGAAGCCGATGTACGCGTCGACGAAAACCTGCAGCGTATCGTTGAATTATTGAAACGCTTCCACCACGAGATGCCAAAACAGTTCCGACAGATACCGGTGATGTTCTGGGTGTTCCAGGTATTGCGTCACTACCACAGCCTTTTGCTGCAAGGCGATAGCACCCACCACGCGCAACTACCCGAACTCGCCCGAATCGCGCTCGACCTGGAAGCCGCAGTCGGTCCAATCGATGTGGTATTTGGTCACAATGATTTGTTACCCGCCAATTTCATCGACGATGGTGAGCGAATCTGGCTGATCGATTTCGACTATGCCGGCTTCAACAGCCCGCTGTTCGACCTGTCTAACCTGGCATCGAACAATGAGCTGGGTGAGGCCCAGGAACGCTTCATGCTGGAACAGTATTTCGACACCAGCCCGGACCATGCAAAACTCGGCAGTTACCACGCGATGAAATGTGCGTCACTGCTGCGTGAGACCATGTGGTCGATGGTATCGGAACTGAACTCGCGCGTGGAGATGGACTTTGCCGACTATACACAAAAAAACCTGGCACGATTCGAATCGGTTTATGCCGAGTATAAAAACAACTACCATTAAACCATTTCACCGGAGCCAAGCATGAAACTCGACATTGATTATGTCAGATCCCAGTTCGACCAACTCGGCGATGACCCCGAGTTTACCTTCGCCTCTAATGCCGGGGGCAGTTATGTCTGTAAGCAGGTCAATCAGGTACTGGAACACTACAATCACCACACCCGAGTGCAGCCCTATTCAAATTTTACACCGTCGGCTGAAGCCGGTCAGGCAATGGATCGAGCGCATATCGGCTGGGCA
>JAAESG010000190.1 GCA_024229615.1 Gammaproteobacteria bacterium
GGGAAAGGTCGTGGCCATTCCTCATGTCGGTGGTCTTCACCATGTGTACCGGCGCGCAGCTTAATTTTTCGTGATATAAAAGAGGAAGCTGTTCATGGATGGAGTTTTTGGTAGGGACAGCTAGTACTCCTTGAAGGAGTACTAGTTTGAGGTAGGCAAAGCAGATATTCCGGACGAAAAACCTTACTGCAAAAAATCCCCCATGTATTTCATGGCCTCCAGGATGGACTCGCTGTCAACGACCCCGGTTGTCAACTCAATGTAATCATGGTCGTAAACTAAGGTTAATCCATTGGGCTCGAAAACAGCGATGTGATCATCCGTTAAGAGCGCGCGGCGAGACCAACTTTCCAAAACCAGGGGCCTTGATCGATAGGCATCACTGAACAAATTCTGCCCGGTACTGTAATCACTGATGGGATTTGTACAGCCCAATACGCGTTGCATCAGCGTTGGAACGATATCTTCGCTCGTAGTGCGCTGACTGAAGCTTTTAGCAGGTTGATCAGGCCAGTAGATCAACAATGGAATTTTAGTTTGATATTTCGAGAAGTTACTATTATGCCCCCAATAATTCTGGCGCGAATCGTTGAACTCCTGCCCGTGATCACTGGTGACGATCAAAATGGTGTCATGCAGTAATTGTTGATGCTTCAAAGTATCAAGGACCTGACCTATCAGCATGTCGTTGTAGTAGATCGAGTTTTTGTAGAGATTGAAAAATTCGGTGGGATCGTAATCATTATCAAGTGAAAGATAATTTACTGACCGAAGGGCCGGCTGAAAAGGTGAGGGCGCGTTGCTATCCTTGCTGAAATTATGCGGAGCGTCGAGAAAAAGTAATCCAAAAAAAGGTTTGCTCCTGTCTCGATTTTTTATTTTTCCTATAAAATCGTTTGTAACAATTGTGTCGCGATGGCGTTTTACACCCGGATTCGCTGCCAGTAACGATTTCCCCGAAACTATTTGATCGCTAATTGCGGCAAATACGGTTCGATCGAATTCAGGTGACGACCAGGATGCCGAACCATGAATAAATAGCTGATAGTTCTGCTCAACGAGGATATCGAAAAGCGCTGAACCACGTTGTTCACCTAGCATGGGGAACCAGTAACTTCCGGGTAAGCCATACAACAGGCTAAACATGCCGAAACGGGTTGCGTTACCGCCGCTATAATGATTTTCAAATAGCTGACTCTGGTTAACCAGACTGTATGCATTGGGCATGATTTCTGCGGTTAGCATGTCGTAACGCAATGAGTCGGGTGCTAAAATCACGACGTTCAGTGGCGCTGTTACAGGCTGCTTGCAATCCAAACGCTGTTTTGGGTAATTCAGCGATGAGTATACTTGCCCGTCCAGGGCCGATACATCACTTGCAGCTATTGCAACACCGATCTTTCTCAGAGCACGTTTTGCCGTAAGGGGCTGCGCCCAGGGAATGAAACGCAGCATACCGGTCACCTGTTTGTCGCCACGCGCATCGCTGTAAGCGTAGAATCCCTGTCCGCCAAGCATGATTGTTGCCGCCGTAAGCCAGATTGCGAGTGGCTTGTGGTTGATGCGGGCAAAATAATTGAACAGGTTTTTTGCGAGTACATACTCCCCCACGAACAGAACTGCAAGACCCGCCAAAACGATAAACCAGGTGGAAGCCGGGATCGATAGTATTTGCACGGCTTCTCCGCTCGCCAACAAATTCAGAACCATTCCGTTGATGTGAAAACGATAGAGTTCAAAAAGCCTGGCGTTTACAAATATGATGAAAACCAACAGGGAATAGAGTATCGCTGCCGGAATAACAATTTGCCGTTTGTGTTGTACGAACTTTGCCGCGATTGAAAGCGGCAAATACAGAATAAGCGCGATAAGGAAAAAATGCCCAGGAAGCGCGAGACCCAGAAATAGGGTGCCTGACGTAAAGGCAAACAACAGGTCACCAGGCACTGTGCTCAGTGCAATAAGGGCGGTTAGTAGCGCGTTGATAGCTGCAAAGTACAGCAACCATGGGTTTCGAACTGCTTGCATTCGCGAATAAGACTCATGGTGACTACTCACTCCCAATCTCCCCGGCTAGAGCCATCTGAATAGCGATGAGGGGATTGTGTCCTTTATTAGCCATGGTTAGCAAGTCGCTAGATATTCGACGATAGGTTATGAGCATAGCCACTATTCCTGATGCAACCCGATACCTTTTGCTTGACTTTCGCCATGCGTAGATCGTGTTCAACACGATTATTGGTAAAAGAAACATGACCAACTCGAGCAAACAATAACACGGCTGCTTCGTAATCCTTTAATTGATCCTGAAGATTTCGCACATCCGCTTGAGCCCAAGGATTCAGGTATGAACAGAAGTGGCAGATATCCAGACGAAGTGAGACCCTCGCCGCAGCTCAGGCCACTGCCGGTCATCGGTACGCAGCCACTTTGGGCCCTCCTTGACACCTCAACTATTCGGCTTCCAGAGCCTTCTTTTGTTCCGGAATTTCGATATCGGACACTAGTTACATAAAATCCTAGCCTTGGCCGTCGCCATTTCGACCGCTTCAGCTGTCTTCGCATTGAGCAACTCCTGCTTGACCTGCGCGCATTCATCGGCGTCCTCGACGAGTTCGTCCTGCAGGTCGACGACGGCATCCTTGAGTTCAGGGTTGCATGCCACAGGGTCCTGCTGGCGAATATTAGTTGATTTGCCAGCCTGCTCGACGCTGACGCAATCGCCAACTTCCAGCCCGAGTTGATCACTCACGATCGCAATAGTGCTGCCGTCACCGAACTTCACGGTGTATTCCATGCCTGGCCTGGTGTCGGTTGAGGCAGCGGAGCCGATTGCGCCGCCGATGATTGCCCGGCGCCGTTTTTTCGAGGAGCTGTTACCGCTGCCGAGATTGTAACCAATGGCGCCGCCGACGAGTGCTCCCCCGCGCCCGCTCGATTGCAGCGTCACTCGCTGGGCCTGCTCCACGGTGCCGATATCAACCCGGGAGCTCGCGGCGCCGGCCGGCAGGACCGCAAGCATACCGCTCAACGTTAGTGCTGAACAAAAAAGAAACTTGAATCTGGACATTGATGACCCCTGTTAACGTTTCAATCGGAGAGGAAGCTGTGGATGTTTGATTATCGCATATCATCCCGATTCATGGAAAAGGGAAAACGAGACGCATTTACTTTTTTGTGAAGAGCGGGGGGGGGCATTTTTTCTGTCTTGAAGCGAAAGTATAGAAGATATAGACGCCCCGTCCTGTAGTGGTCTAATAAATCCGGGCACCAACTTAGGTGGTAATATTGCCGCCGTTAGCGAGGTGTTCAATGAAAAGACAGCGTCGATCTTTCTCGACAGAATTTAAACATGAGGCGGCCTGCCTGGTACTGGACCAGGGGTATTCCATCCCAGAGGCCGGCCGGTCAACCTGGGGGGTGTTTCATTTACTACGTGGTCCGGTCGATCCGATAGGCGACGAAGTCGTCGGCCCGCCGGTCCGACTACGGCGACGCGCATGGACAAGTTCACATGCACCATGCTCGAGCAGACCGGCCTGCTAGGCATGATCGGCAAGGTCGAACGCGGCCCGACCACGATCGAGGTGATCCGCGAGCACGAATCGGTCTACCTGATGGCGCAGGCGATCAAGGAGGCGAAGGTGGTTGCCTTTCCCTAGCTGGGCTTGGAAGCGGTCTGCGAGTTCCAACTCGAAGACATGCCGGTGACCGTCGAGGTCGACCATCGCGGTGAGTCGGTGCATCAGACCGGCCCAAACTGTGGGCTGAAAAAATCAACCAGCGTATCGTCGCCTTCGACACCTCAAGCCGCCCGTCATTCCGATACGTCGGACCGGCGCAAGCAGGAATTTAAAAATGGTGGCGTTAATATGAGATTCCCGCTTGCCCAAGAATGATGGAGAATCGGGCGGCCTTTTACCCGCCTTCGGTCGTTGATTTTTCTGGCTCTGGAATTTCTTTTTCTTTCGTATTCTGTCTTTCGAGCAGGAATGCTGCCGCTTCGTTTTCGAATTGAGTGCAGGAATCCCTGCTGCCAAACCAGCGGTTGTAAAGGCTCTTGGCAACGATTGACAGCCCGCCAGTGGCATAGGCGACTCCACCTTCGAACATCGCGTTTTCCGGATTAATCCCCAGTTTCGGGCTGGCGAGCGTACCGCTCACCCCGACAAACGGATTGACGAAATCCGCCACACTGATGCCGATACCCTTGCGAGCGGAGGTATCGAAGCGCAGGCTGATCTGCTCCGTGTTGAGATCGACCTGGCCAATGGCAAACATATCCAGCTTGTCGGTTTGCATTACCGCACCGGGGTTGATCTTCCCCACGCCGTCCTCGATTTCACCGTAAGCGGCGAAGCAGGTAATATTTGTATACGGTTCTCTGGTGGCGACCGGGTTGATCGCGCTGAACAGTTCGGAATAAAAGCTGCCGAAAAACCCGAGCGCATAACTGTTCCTCAGGCGGCCGGTATCGCCGGTAAGCTGTGCATAGCCGTCGAGATTGGCCGCTAGTTCGCGTACTGTTGCGCCCTCGGTATCGAACTCGAGTATGAGGTCCTGTTTTGGAAATTCGACTTCCCCCCCAGTCGCTTCCGCTGTTCCGAGCGAGAAATCCTTGCCTTCCAGCCTGCCGCTGGTGATGATACGATCACCTTCTGCCGCTGCCCGGAATTGGGCAGCGATTTGACCTTGTTTGGCAGTGGCCTTTAGCTGGTTGACCGCCAGCTTGCCATCCTGCAATCTGGAATCGAATTCGATGTCGTGCAGCGTGTGGTGCAACATGCGTAACTCGGCGATCCTGATCCGGGTTTCCATGTTGACACTGTGAAGCAGGTCGGCAGGTATCGGTGTTTGTGGAATAATCCGGCCGTCACTGGCCCCGGGCTGAGGTGAAGCTTCGGTCTCTGCTGCACCGTCTTCGGCCGACAGGAGCTTTACCAGGTCGAGCAGGTTGGAATCCAGCCGGGTCTTGATGCCTGGTTTCCCGGCAAAGTCGATCTGCAGCGAACCGCGTAAATCGCTTTCGCCAATTCGCAGGTCCAGTTGCGGAATTTGTATGCTATTGGCGTTCCCCTGCAGGTTTGCATCGATATGGAACCCGTCAGGCGGTAAGTTGAATTCGTTGAACCGGCCAAGTACGGCAAGGTCGTCTCCTCGTGCCGACAGCACCAGCCGGGTCGCCGCCACGTTGGGCGGCAAATTGATTTTGCCCTGTGCTTCGATCCTGGCGTCATCGAGTTTCAGGGTTCCCTTTTCGATACTTAAGCTTTCGCTATCCCAACTGCCGTGTGCCCTGAGAGCGAAAGGCACGGCCGCCGGGGTATAGTCGGGCGTCGACGGCGCGAACTCGGCAAGATTGTCACCCGCGGCTTCGATGTCGAATTCGCCGAATTGAACTGGATTCTCGAGTGAGACGCTCAGTTGTCCGGACAGTTGGCCCTGCGGCGTGGAGAAATCCAGTTGCTGCAACGACATGATTCCCTGGGTCAGCTGAATTTTGCCGCCAATCTCGTAGGCTTGCTCGGCGAAATCAATTTGATCGAATTTCACTGGCACGATCGCGCCCAGGTCGGGACCACTGGCAGTGACGACCAGGCTAAGACCATCGCCCGCGGTTAGAAGCGGTATGGTTCCGGACAGCCCCAGGCGATCGAGCCCGATCTCGGCATTGACAGCGTCGAGCTGGAGCCCGCTTGCGGTGAGCGCAACGCCACCGGAGACGGAGAACTTCTCTGCCGGCAAACTGTATGGCAGCAGATTCTCCGGAATGATTGTGGCGAGATCAGGACCCTGCGCGTCTACCCTGAGTGACAGACCGGTCAACGGCTGCGTTGTTGAAACGCTACCCGACGTTTCCACAGTTACCTCCCCCAGCCTTGCCTGCAACACGCTGATCACGAGTTGCCCGTTATCGATTGCCAGCGTCCCGCTTAGATCGAAAGACTGCTGCGCATCGACATAGGTGAGAAAATCAGGTGGCAGTGCCTCGGCGATGTCTTCACCCGACAATGCGACCTTCAACCGGCTACCGGCCAGGCCAGCCTGTAAAGAGATCAGCCCGGATGTTTTCAGCTTGTTGCGGCCGAGCTGTGCCGTGAGCTGGTCCACGTGGATACCATCGTCTTGTGTTCGTGCCGCCACATTTATTTCGGCGCTGCCCGCGGGGATGAAACCGGTATATCCTGCGATGGCGATAATTTTATCGAGGTCCGGTCCGTGAAATTGCATCGACAGATCGGTGTCGCCCCGCAACGGATCTTCACCAATCGCCCCGCTGATTTCCAGTTCGTTGGCGCCAGTCGACAGCGCGGCGCGTTCCATACTGAAGCCTGTGCGGGTTCGCTTCAGGTCACCCTGAAGCAGATATGCCCCTTCGATCACCGTTGGCTGCCCGAGCAGTTGTTGAATCAGCCCGCCGCCCTGACCGTCGAGCCTGTAGTCGAGATGTGAGCCGGCGAACGACGGGAACCCTTCCAACTTGCCGCTGAATTCGCCGCCGACATCGGCAAGCTTCCCTCGTGCCTTGAACTGCAGCTCGCCCTGCACGCTGGACTCCATGTCAGCGTTAAGCTCGAAAGGTTCGGGTTTCAATTCCGGCGTCACGCTAACACCGAGCAGTTCGGCATATTCCAGGTAATTTTTACCCACCAGTTGAAGTTGCAGGTTAGTGCCGATGAGCTGCGGGAACTGGCTCATAGAGCCTTTGGCGCTGAGGTGACTTTCACCGCTGTGAATAACTGTTTCGCCGATGGACAATTGCTTGCCTGAAAGCGCTGCTCTCGATTCGAGGTAAAAAGGCTGCGAGGGCAGACCCTCGAGCCCCGCCAGCCTCGCGGTCGTGGCCAGGTCCGGACCCTCGGCGGCTACCGTGATCGAAGCTCCGTCGATCGTGTCCAGCGCTCGCAGGCGCGCCTCGGCATCGAGTTTCAGGGAATCGACGGAGGCGGCTAAAACCAGCCTGTGGTGGTCGTCGGCGGGTTGTAAGCTGGCCTCGAGTTCGGCCGCGCCGCTGATCATCTCGGGAAAACCAAAGGTCGCCAAAATTTGCGATATTTCCGCTGACGCAAGGGAGACATTGACGTTTACCTGGCGAGGTTCGAGCAACTTGTCCAGGTGGCCATCTGCCTTAATCGAAATTGCCTCGAAGTCCGCCTTGAAATCAATGTCGACCGCGCCCGCGTTCATCAGTTGCGCTATAGAGCCAATACTGGCCTGCAGTTTGAACGGTCGATTCTCGACCGCGCCGACGACCGTTGCCTGTATCTTGTTTCCCTGTTTTACGCTGTGTCCGAGTGAATCGAGATGAACCTCGAGCGGACGCGGCAGCGCGGCGCTTTTTACCATGATGTCAATATTGGATAGTTGGCTGTGGATGATTGGCAACACGGTTGGGCCGCTGCTTTCGGTGGTGGAAGGGGGCTGGTCGTCGCCCGAGCCCATCGCCCAGTTGGAACGCCCCTTTTCGTCTTCCTCAAACAGCAACCTGACGTTGTTGGCTACCAGGTTATCGGCAGCCACCGTGCCGCCCAGTAAATCGCGCAGATCTATGGAAATCTCCGTTTCGTCGATGCTCAGCATATCGTCGCCACTGCCCCATTCGGCATTGGCAAGCCTGATGCCGTCGGCGCGAACGCTGATGATGCGCCCGGCGCGCACATCCAGGCCACCATCGATCGAGAGCGTCCGCCCCGTGGCTCTTTCGACCAGAAACTCGGTCAGCGGTTGCAGGCTGTATTGCTCGAACGAGAATACAGCCACTAGCGTGCTGCCGACTATGAGCAGCAGGCCGAGGACAAGCCTGGAAAGCCACCGCCCGATCAGGCTGGTGCGTGAACGGCGTGACGCGGCCCCCTCAGTCATTTAAAGGTAGCCGGGGGATTGGTGTGTTCTCGCCCCGATTGTTGATCATCGATGAGCCCTTGATTGAAGACATTATTTTACTTTAAAAGATTTCCGCTTGCGCGGGAATGACGGAGTAGAGGCGAGAATGATGAGAAAGAGAGCGGGTGTGACGAGTTTTGCTTCTGCGCCGGTTGGCGCGCGCCAGTGCCCATATTTCGATGTATTCGACGCCTTCGCGGTGTAACAGGGAGGTGATTTCCGTGGCCGTGGAACCGGTGGTGACGATGTCGTCGTCGACGGCGACATGGCGGTAGTTATGCCGCGGTAACCAGGCAAAGGCCTGGCACACGTTGTCGACCCGTTGCCGGGTGCTCAGGCCAGATTGAACGGGCGTATCGCGCTGTCGAGTGAACGCCCTCCGGTCGGTTGGTATGTCGAGCTCGGCCGACAGGACTTGTGCAATTTCACGGGCCTGGCTGTAACCGTGTTCGAGCAGGCGATTACGATGCAGCAGCACCGGCAGGAGTAGCTCGGGCCGCGGCCAGTTCTGGCGGAAAGGATCAATGGCTTGCTGCACAGGCTTTTGGCGAGATAGAGCGCCTCTGAACTTACAGGCTAAGGGCGCATTGCCGCCGCCAATCGAATTGCTGCCTGCTACGTGGGCCTCACCCACTTCGGACTGGTTTGCGTAGCACCCGGTTTTCACAACCCTCTACACTGCACGGCAACAGAAGGACAGGGTGGCCAGTGGCTTGGCGCCCGAATTAAACCGGAAGACCAGAAAGGCAGTGGAAGAGGGCAGATTCAGTCGAAAATCCAGGGAGTTGAATAGATTGAGGCCGGATAGATGGATTTTTCAGGCGTATCCTGCCTCCGGTTTTCTGCCTTGAGATGCTGGGGTGTTGCGGTTATTCTCCTTATACCTAAGATTTCCCGCTACATTATTCCGTTTGCATTACCGGATGCGTCTAAAAAGTTTAACCTGAACATGGAGCGAGTGTCGTTTGCTCTGGCTGTATATTTTCACCCCGCATACTGATCGATTACACGGTTTCCTGAAGCCCGGGAACTCACCAACTGGCCCATCCTCCGGATAATGGGGGTACCATAATGAAGCCTGCTCTGAACGTCCTGACCGCGGTGCGGTTCGGATTGTTGTGGCTGGCCGTATTCACCGCGATCGTTACCGGAATTCCCGCGAGCCATGCACAGGAAGCAACACAAGAAGCAGAATCACCCTGGCTATTGGTGCCCACGCTTACCAGCGACCCGAAACTCGGAACCTCCCTGGGTTTCATCGGTGGGTATTTACACCAGTTCGATCCGGGTTCCCAGCAATCGATATTCGCATTGCGCACCAGTTATAGCGATACCGACTCACGGATTACGGGCCTGTTCGGACAATTGTTTTTTGACCGGGACCGGCAGAAACTCATTTTGGGTCTGGTAGATGGCAAGATAGAAAACGATTACGAGGACTTTCTGGGTTCAGGTCTTCCGGTACAGACGACCGATAAACTGAATGCCGAATTCGCCCGCTATTACCATGAAATCAGCGGGGGCTGGTATGGTGGCGTTCAAGTGATATCGACGAATTATACGATCGGTGCCGATGGAGTACTGGATTTTATCCTGGACTTTATCGGTTTGACGGGATTCGACTCTACCGGGCTGGGGCTGGTCGTCGAGTACGATACACGCGACAATGCGCGCAACCCCACCGGGGGCAGGCAATTCGAGTTCAGTAACTTCGCCTACCGGGAGTCTCTGGGTGGCGATGAAAGCTTCGATGTTTACCAGGGTAAGTATAGTCAGTATGTCAATTTCAAGAAAGATCATATCCTGGCCTGGCAGGTAAAGGGCCGCTGGACCGACGAGGCGCCTATCGGCGGATATTCCTCGATTCAATTGCGGGGATATGTGCGCGGTAATTACCTGGCACCGAACTATACCCATTTACAGGTCGAGGACCGTATCAGCTTTGCTCCAAAATGGGGGATGTCCGTGTTCGGCGGTGTCGGCTGTCTGTATGACGGGCTTTCAGACTGTGAGGATAGTGAAAATTTATACCCCGCGGCCGGTGCAGGGATTATTTATACTCTGAAAAGGGAGGCTGGAATCGTTATACGCGCCGAGATCGCCAAGGGAGAATCCGACGAGGCTACTTTCTACCTCGGTATGGGCAATTCGTTTTAATGTTACCTGATTACCCCCAAGCTTCAGCCATGCTTAGAAGGTGTTCAGGCATGGGCGGTGTACGAACCGCCGTATAACCGGGCTGTGCGATCATATCCTCAAGATTAAAGCGACGACTAAATCAGTAACAAAGTTCAGCCAGGTAGCGAGGTAGATGCCGGTCACTGACAGCATGATAAGGCCCGTGCATGATTTTTTGACATTGCCTATTATCGTATTAACCCAGGTGAATGCCTCTCTTGTCACGCTTGCTGATCCACCACCCGTTACAATAGCTTCATGCGCCAGGCCGCATTGTAGCCGATGCCTGGCCTGAGTATTTCACCAGTCGGTCTCAACTTGTCGTAAACCATTGAATATGAAAGATTCATCGATAGTTTTTATGCCAGGTGAGGCTGTGCAATTTGTAACCGGCTTGAACCCTATCCCGGCGCTGACATGTCCAACTACGCTTGAACCTGGGCTTCCTTCGAGCCATAGCTGCGGTTATGACTCTCAGTCCAGCCCGGCGTTCAGACGTAGCAGTCCTGCGTCGGAGTGCCGCATCACATCACTCGGGATACTGGTGAAACATCCAGGCTAGCCCACATTTCTCACCACCTTATCTACTGCGACGACGTTATGCCGCACCCTGCCTGCATTTGGCTCGGTCAGAGCGCTCGCAAAATGCAGGCAAGGGGCACGACCTCTCGTCGTCTCGCAACGAGTGGTGGTGAGGAATGCGGGCTAGCCATGATGTCTTCCTGTATGATATTTCTGGCTTTCATTATCAGGTAGACGGTGGATCACTAGCGTTCTATGGTAAAAATAATGTCAGCGCCCTGACTTTCTCCGCTTTCCGCTTTCAATAGCCACTTTTCTGAAACCTGGTAGCGCAGGTTCAGCGAATTGAATCCTCCGATCAAACCGACGCCGTAGCTGACGTATAATCGTGGTGACAGGAACCGTCCGAGTACGAGCGAAGCCTGCTCGCCTGTGTTGTCACTTTCTACCCTCATTTCATCCAACCCAAACCGCTCACCAATACTGCGCGAGATCTGATTCCCTCCGGCCAGTCTCAGCGCCAGCGCCGCTCGCGCCATCATGTCACCTTCTTTTCCGGAAGCGCCTTCCAGCGGGTGACCGAGCAGCAGATAGGACAGAGTATCCGTCTGATCCATTGCTGGAATCGAAAACAACTCCAGCTTGGGATCCTTCAACGTGCCACGAACCTGGATTCCAGCGGTCACGTCGTTGATTTTACGTAGTGCACGGATATCGAGACCCGGATTGGTGAGCGGTCCCCCGGTAAACACCAGGCGGCCGTTTTCGATATCGAGCTGTTGACCATAAGCCTGATAACGGCCCTCCGGTATATTGATTTCTCCCGTTCCCCGGGTGAGCTGGCTATCTTTTTCCGCGATCAGTAACCGGCCTTTGAGCTGGCTTTCGAAACCGAAACCAGAGAAGCTTACCCGGTCCCCGAGGATCAGGTTTACCTCGGTACTAACAAGCCATTTTGGTGCTGCTTTTTCGGTGCTGTCGATGATCACGGTATCGTTGGAAACCTGTGTCGCCGAGGTAATGTCCTTTGGTTGTAGTTTGGCATGGGGGATGTGCAGATCACCGCTAAAATCGATGGACCGATCCCGCAGTTTGACCAGCAGGTTTGGAGAGACGTTGATCGTGGCCTCGGGTATCTGTGAAATTTCGAATTCATTCCCGGTGATTTCGAGCCTGGTTGGCCACCCGCGTGCCGCATCGAGTTGACTGACACCTTTGATCGCCAGTGTGCCACCCCCCGAACTAGCTTCGAGTTGATATTTAAACCGGTTGTCACCGTCACTGGCGCCGCGCAGGTGGATCCCCTCTATTTCGATGCCGAGTCCTGGGATGCGCGCGGCTGCGTCGATTATTTCGGCCTGCGCACTCAGCCCTGGTTGGGCCAGGGTTCCGTCGATATTCAGCTTGACCTTCAGTGAACCTCGCAACTGGTCGATGTCCGGCACCAGCGCCTCGATCACGGCCAATTCGTGAAACAGTAGTCTGACCTCTGCATCGACAGCCTGTTTATCCAGATCCAGATCCAGCAGCCTGGCTCTTGGCAAGCTTAAGTTGCCGTCGAGAAGGTTGCCGGCTCCAATCGAGATTGCTGAGTTGCCATGTATGCCTCGCTGGTCCACAACAAGGTTTATCAGGGCATCGTGAAATTCCCAGTGTTCGATTTCCCCTTCGAGCAGTGGATAATCAATCCTGCCCGTCGTCGCACTTAATTCGATTTCTCCAAACAGTTTGTCAGGGGCCGTAAAATTAAACTGGGCATCCGCGGCGACAAGGCCTCCAATCGTTGTTTCCGGGGGTAACCATGGGTTGATCAGATTAGCGAGATCGAACGATTTACCCTGAAGACTGACCTGGCTGGGCCACCCATCAGTCGAACTTAAGATGGTATCGCCACGTATCGTGACCCGGCTACCGAAAACCAGCGCATCACCGTCGTAAATGATTTTGTCGCCGTTTTCACTGTGTAGATTGATATTCAGTCTCGCTATCTTGAGATTGAGCTCGGGGATGCTGAACCCGACCTCGGTTAGCCTGGCCTTTCCCCGCAGCCTTGGCCTGGCGAGTGTGCCCGATATTTCAATGTCCAGGTCCACAACACCTTGCGGTTTGTCTATTTGCTGAATCATCGCTCCGAATATGCCTAGTTCGCGCATGTTGAGCCTGGCCGACCCCTGCAGTGGTTGTCTCTCGTGGTCGAGGGTATACAGACGGGCTCCTGGCAGTTCGAACTGCCCCTCGAGACGGTCGTCATTGAGCAGTACCAGGGTCGTGGTTGCCTTGAGTCCCGTGGCTTCGAGTTGTACCGCAAGCTTGCCGAGACGATAGTCGAAGTGCTCTTTTTTACCCGCGCTTAAGATAACTGTTGCCGCGCCCGGCGCTAAATCGAGTTCGATCTTACCCAGCAGCTGATCCGGAGTGTGGTAAACGAGATCGGCGCTGGCGTTCACCAGGCCATCGATATCGAGGGTGGCCGGTATCCAGTGTCGAAACATGCGCAGTGGCAGCTTACTGACATCAAGCTCAATTTTCGCGGCTTCGCGCGTGGCGTCAACACGACTGCAGATTTCACCGTTGCGAGAGCTTTGCAGGCAGATACCATCGACCAACAGGGATTTGTCAGACAGCTCGAGTGCACCGGGTGCCTTCAGCGTCCACTCGAAATAATCCTGTGTCTGGATATCAAGTTGCACCAGACGCCCACGCCAGGTGTTCGCTTCGAGGGTTCCTTCCAGCGCGATTTGAGCTTTCCCATCGGGGGCAATGAGCCTGGCACGAATGCGCTCCGGGTCCGCGCTCATTTCCAGCGAGTCGATGATATGGCCCTGCAAGGCTAGCGTCTTCCCTGTAAGTTTGATGTCGAATTGTCGAGGATTCGACAGATCGACCTTGAGCCTGCCCTCGATCGCATCGACCCGGTATCCGGGTAGTTGCAGTGATTTTCCGTTAAACGAGGCCTTGATGGTTGGCGCCGCGCGTTGTCCCACGAGCTGACCGCTGGCCGCCAGATAACCCTGTGCTTGCGGATAGAGTTCGGCCAGATCGTTACTGTCCAGTGACCAGCGCAAATCCAGCGTCTCGCCGACCCGACCCTCGGCATTGAGCCTGGTTTCCCCTGACTTGAAATTGAACTGGGTGATATCGATGCTTTGGTCCTGCCATTGCAAACGGCTTTGCAGCGAAATGGGATAGCCCCTTAGCGTGCCGCTCATTCCGGTAATGTTTGCGCTGGCGGTAAGCTCCCCATTCTCAAACCTGCCCTTGCTGCTGAGTTGCGCCTCGATATCGCCTGGCCACTGCGCTAACAGGCTGACCGGATTGACCTGCGATGCCGCGATATCGGCTTCCCAGTGCAGGACAGGCACCCAGCCGAGCTGGCCGCTTGCGTAAAACCGGCCCTGTAGAGAATCGATATCCAGCGCATCGAAGCGCAGGCCCTCGAACCTGTGTTCGCCTTCCAGGCTAGTCAATTTGAAGTCGGCAGTAAAAGGGCCAAGTTCAGTCGACTCGGCACTCATCTGCCCGGATATGCTGGCAGTATTGAGGTCTCCACTGGCGTTCAGCTTGAGTTTGGCTTGTAGCGGTGGCAATCGGTTGTTCAGTTGCCTGCTGTCGATTGAGCTGGCATCGAGCTGAGCCTGCCATGCCAGTTGGGTGAGCAAGTCGTGCAGTTCAAGCGTCAGCTTTAGCTGCAAGGCGCCCTGAAGATTTTGCGTCACTCGCGTCGAGATCAGGTCGCCGATGATTTCGCCGCTGCTCTCGACGCTCGCCCCCGAGGGCAGGGTGGTGCGCCAGTCCAATTTCAGGTCATGTGGGTAGTTATTGCCTGGCTTCAGATTACCGTGCAAATTCACATCGAGGTTTTCGCTATGGATATTCAGATAGTTTAGATCGAGCCCGCCTTCATCCATCTTCGCGCTGATCCTGACCTGGTCAAGCTGATAACTGTCACTGCCATGGGTTATGCCGATGGTGTTGATCTCTGCACCATCCAGCTGCAAGCCCAGCGGCAACGTAACCTGCGGCAACCGGCCCTCCCCGAATTTTATCTGAGTATCGTTGCCAGCCACTGGTAACACAATCTCCAGCGAGCCGACGTCGAACTGCGAAATATTGACCTGAGCCCAAAACAGTCCCCAGGGGTCCCAGTTCAAGCTCACCTGGTTCGCGGTTACAATTTGACCCTGGTGTTCAAATTCGATGCTTTGCAGTGTCAATGGGCCAGACAGGCTGCCGGAGATTCCGGTTACGGATACCGAGCCTGGCAAGAGGGGCAGAGCCTGTTGGTAACTCCAGTGCAAACCGCTCTCGGTGTTTAACATCCAGGCGAGTAAACTCATCGGTGTTACGATTAACATCGTCAGGCCAATTAACAGAATCCGTTTCACAGATCGGGACCTATATCGATGTGCAAACGCCACGGGTCCCCGTCACTGCTGATCGCGCTCGCCAGATCGATGCGTACTGGACCAACCGGTGATTTCCAGCGTATTCCAAAACCAGCTCCCTCTTCCAGGTCGTCATCGAGGTTGTTGACTGCATTGCCGGTATCGAAGAAAACCGCGATGCCCCAGCGGTCGTTAAAATAATGCTCGAACTCGACGCTGCCGACCAACAGGTAAGGACCTCCTTCGACTTTACCGCTGCTGTCAATGGGTCCGAGCGACTGGTACTTAAAGCCCCGCACACTTTGGGCGCCGCCGGTGAAAAAACGGATCGAGGAGGGAAGCTGGTTGAAATCGGGGGTTGAAGTGCCACCGAATTCACCGCGTGTAATAAATCGATTCGTCGGATTTAGCGAGCTGATGAACTTTAGCTGTCCTCGCAGTTGCGAGAAATCCGTGTCGGAAATCAAACTCTCACTGGCGCCGAGCAGGTTCAGGTCAAAACGCAGACCATCGAGCACATTGATGAAATCCCGACCCCAGGTTCGACTCCAGCTGACCCCGGGTATCAGCAGTGTGGAATCGCCAGATCCCTCACCCGCGACAAAATCCTCTTGCTGGTAATTGAGTGCCAGGGTTTCGCGCCAGTGACCGCGACGGTGGATCAGGCTGATGCCGAGATGGCGTAAACTGCTTTCGGTATCCTCAAATTCTTCCTCCTCTTCACCGATGCTGTAAACGATCTGGTCCGTGCGCGGATTTAATACGGGCACGCGGTAATTGGCTTGAATGTTGTGGCCGAGTTCAGATACCTCGACATCCGTGTTAAATCGGTGGCCCTTTTTATTCAGTCGGGGTATTAGCCAGCCGAAATTGGCTCTTGCGCCGGTATCGGTGCCATAACCGAGACCAAATTCGTAGCGATGCTTGGTGCGCGGCGTGAGCGAAATCTCGACCGGAATCTCCTGGCTGCCGGGTACAGGCTGACCCGCTGAAACCTCTGCGGTCTGAAAGTAGTATGTGTCATTCAATACCTGTTGCAAATCGATCAGCTTATCCAACGTGTATGGATCGCCTTGCTCGAAAGGAATAAAGCGCAGTAAAAGCTCGTCATCCAGCGCATCCTGTTGCATGCGAACAGCACCGAAACGATATCGTGGCCCTCCTTCGTAGTCGAGGTAGATCCGCGCGGCATAGGCATTGAGATCGATTTCAACACGATGTCGGGTAAATACTGCGTCGAAGTAGCCGCGTTCTGCAGCCAACTTTGCCAGGCTGGCCTTAAAATCCTCGTAAGCTGGATGATTGAATGCATCCCCGCTTTGCGGTATCTGATTTTGAAGCAGGTCTTGAAACTCGGGATCCTGGCTCATCTCGGGACTGATCTGGAAGTTGAATTCCGCAATCGGCAGAGCTGGCCCCGGATCGATTGCGTAGTTGGCATGCCATTCATCGCTTTCGGATTTAACCAGGCGGGCATCGACTGCGGGGCGATAGTATCCAAACGGCTGCAATGCGGCAGAGATTTCCTGCGGGGCCTTCTTGTGCAGGCGCCGCAGCCGGCCTTCGCTGATTAATGGGTGATCTTTTTGTTGCTCGATACTCAGGAACAGGCGCACGTTGGTTTCCAGTTGCTGATCGATGCCGGTGATTGTCACGGTGACCGGGACCTGTGCGTTACTAATGTGGGAGAATAGACTCGCGCCGATCACCAGACTGAGCCTGATAAAGAGCACTCGGGATATGCTGGACAGGGGTCTAGAGACCATGATTATTGTTTACCTGCATGATTAAGACTGGCTGGTAACGCAAATTGGCTAGCAACATTCGACCACCGATTTAGATCAATCAATTTTACAGGATCGACGTCTACCCGTGCGAAAAAGTCACAAGGTTGATCACATCGTTTTGTAATCGGAGCCTAGCTGGTACCGAAATCTGTGAATACAAAATGAACCTGTCAAAGGCGCAAACCCCCATCGAGTTCGAGAATACGGCCACTGTAGTAATCGTTTTCGATGATGAATCCGATCGCGTGGGCGAGTTCTTCGACTTCTCCGGTGCGCTTCAGTGGCACCGAGCTGGTGATACGTTCATGAGCTTCGGGCTTCAGCGACGCCACCATTTCGGTTTCGAATACGCCAGGGGCAATCGCGGCACTGCGTATTTTGTAACGCGCCAGTTCGCTGGCCCAGGTCGTGGTCAATGCGGCCACGCCGGCCTTGGCTGCGGCATAGTTCGACTGACCCGCATGCCCTGCACGGCTGATGCTCGAGATATTGATGATGACCCCACCCCTGTCATTGCGGATCATGCTGGTTGCGGCTTCACGCCCACATAAAAATACGCCGGTCAGGTTAATGTCGATGACTTGCTGCCATTGTTCCAGAGACATGCGGTCGACGATCTCGTCATCCTTGACCTTGACCAGCATGGCGTCGCGCAAAATTCCAGCGTTGTTAACCAGTCCTGCGATGGGACCGAGGTGTTCTTCGATCGAAGCGAAACAACGTCGTACACTGGTTTCATCGGACACGTCACAGGTAAACGCGTAACTGTCTGAACCCTCGGATTTGCAGGCCTCGAGGGTCAGGTCGAGACGCTCGGCGTTGACGTCGAGCAGGGCGAGTTTGGCGCCGTGACGGGCGAGTGAGACGGCGATGGCTTGGCCCAGGCCCTGTGCGGCACCAGTGACCACAAATGTATTATTTTTAATTTGCAAGATAGTTAATCCCTGAGTTCGTTTTTAAGGGTTTTGCCGGTGACCTTACGCGGCGGCTGATCGTCGATCGGGGCAGTTCAAGCCTTTCGAAAACGCGATTCGACACAGCTATTGATCGCAAGCTCCAGATTGTCTGAATCGTTGCTGCTCTCGGAAAGTAATACTACCGCAGTCACGTCTGTTTCGCCCCTTTCTTCGATTCGCTACGACTCGATGCTGTATTTCACGGTGATTTCCGCGTGTTTTGATGTGTGTCAATATGACTGTTAGCGTAGCAGCGTAGTTTTTAACTGGAGGTTGATATGACCCATTCAAACAACATACTGGTGATCAATGGCTCGTACCGGGATGACGGCATCACCGATCAGGCGATCGAGATCGCAATTGCACAATTGCAGCAGAGTGGCGCCAAAACTGAAGTGATTAACCTGCGAGACTACCCGATCGAATTCTGTCTGAATTGCCGTGAGTGCGCCATGCAACCCGGTGAGACACCGGGGCGCTGCGTACTCGACGACGGTATGCAGGCACTGATCGACAAGATAGAAGCATCGCAAGCTTATATTCTTGCCGCACCGACCAACTTTGGATCGATCACGGCATTGTTCAAGCGTTTCATGGAGCGTCTGGTGGCTTATGCCTACTGGCCCTGGGACCAGCCTTATCCTGGTTTCCGCAAGGAACGTTCAGCGCGTAAAAAAGCGATGCTGATTTCGTCGAGCGCCGCACCTGCACTGTTCGGGCGCTGGCTTTACGGTTCCAGCAGGCAACTCCGGATGACCGCGAAAATCATCGGTGCAGACCCCGTGGGCACGCTGTTTACCGGAATGATCAGCCGGCAAAAACATCAACGCCTGGCGCAACAAACCGCAGACAAAGCGAGAGCGATGGCTTTAAAACTGTTGGGGTGAGGTGACTAGACGGTATTGCAAACCAGCCGGCGTGTTGTTGTGTTTCGCGCCCGAAGGGAGCGTCCCAGTTGGCGTGGGACTGCGTCGGGATGCCGCATCACTTGTCTCACGCAATCCCTCATGTAAACTGTATTGGTTGGGGCTGTGCCCATTTTTCCGTCCAACAGCGTTGAAGTTCACTTGTATAGTGCAGCTATACGGCGCTCACTTTGCCCTAGCCAAAAAAATGGTCACCAGCAGCGATATTTCAAATAGTGTTAACAGGCCCTAGTCTGCCATGGATTTCCTCAAACCCCTATTGGTTGTCGTCTTGCTGGGCGGAATCCTGGCCAGCTACTCGGGTCACAGCGATTGGCGCAGCGCGAGCCGCGAATCCGCCGGCCTTGCGCCCGACCCGACGGTAACCAGCGAGGCAGTGCTGCTGGTCTATGGCGCCGACGCGTGGGGTTGGCGCGGCTGGTTCGCGATACATACCTGGATCGCCGTAAAACGCAAGGATGAAAACTTCTTCACGGTTTATGACGTGGTCGGCTGGCGAGGGACGGGTGGTCGAGGAGTCATGGGTATCAATCGCGATATACCCGATCGACACTGGTATGGCGCCAGGCCCCGTTTGTTAAAGCAGCACCGTGGTGCTGGCGCGGAATCCCTGATCGACGCCGTCGATGCGGCGGCCCATCTCTATCCGTGGCAAAAAACCTACCACGCTTTCCCCGGACCGAACAGCAACACTTTTATCGCCTGGATTGCTCAACAGGTACCTGAACTCGAACTCGAGCTACCGTTTTCGGCGATTGGCAGCGGCTACCTCGATCAGATCGAATGAACGGGCCCTGAGTCCAACGGCACTTACATTAGACCGTAAGCATGGATTTGCGAAACATATGCAGAATTTAAATGCCCAACAAATTTCAAGGCTGGCTAAACGGTGAAAATTTTCGCGAAGTAAACCGCAGGCGGAGTAGCCGCCGAGGCATTCGCGAAAATTTTTACCGTTTAGCCGGTCCTGGTTGGATTGGTATGACGATGGTTACGAGCTTAAGTAAGTGCCATTCGGCCCTGCCTCCTTGGACCCGATTAAATCCGACAGACTCCTAGGACGCTTTGACTTCCAGCTTTTTAATCAATCCATTTTGGTCAAACTCGATGCGTTCGATGCCGAGTCGCTGCAAGCGTATGCCGCTGACGGCTTCGCTGGCTTGCAGGCCGAAGTCAAAACTGACTCGGCTACCGTCAAAGCGATAGTTTTCCGCCAGCCAGAACGCATCGGGATAGCTTGCAAAAAAGCCTCGCATCATGGTGCCGATGTCAGCCGGTCCGGCAAATTCGCCGGCCGCGGATGAGGTATATACGGCATCCGTTGAAAACATCGGCAGAATCATTTCAACGCGATGCGCGTTGGACAGCGCGACATAGGCCTTGGCAAGTTCTATTGATTCGATCTCGGTCACTTTTTACCTGTCCCCACAGCCATCACTTTTCGAAAAGTCAGATTGATGCGCGGCCGGCAGCGATACCGTTCCTTGTTGATTCCGTGTCGCCAGTAGGTTTGGGTATTGCCCTGCATCAATAACAGGCTGCCTTCGGGCAAGGGAAGTTTGAATGTCTTTAAGTCGCGGCGAGATTTGTGCTTGAGCAAAAATGTTCGCTCGTCACCCAGGCTTAGCGAGGCGATTGCCGGTTGCGCACCGAGATCTGTTTCATCATCGCTGTGCATACCCATGCTATCGTTTTGATCTCGATAGTAGTTGAGCAATACCGAGTTGAATTGGTGACCGGTGACGGCTTCAATACAGGCCTTTAACACAAGCAGGGTCTCGGTCCAGGGCTGAGGTTCGAGCCTGATGCCGGAATAGCTGTAACCAAGATCGCCATGCCAGGCACTCAAACGCGGTTGTAGATAAGCCTTGCCGTAGACGTTGATTTCCTGCTGGCGCCAGTCTGTGGTATCGATCAATTCCCCCAGTAGCCCAGCATAGGCACGACCCAGGTCTACCTGCCGCCAAAAGCATAAATCTGAATCGACCAATGGCAGGCGTTCAATTTCGAATTCTGACAATAGATCGGAGATCATCATTTGGCTTCCATTCTCAGTTGCTGATCAGGTTTTGTTTTTCGCTGCGCGTCAGTTTCTTGATTTCCGCCTCACGCCGACTGGCGCTGCTGCGGGTATGACCTTCTTCGCGGTAGACTACTCTGAGCGGCCGACGCCCGTTAAAATACTTGGCGCCCTTCTGGCAGTTCAGGTGTTCATCGAAGCGGCGCTCGACATCGGTGGTTATGCCGGTATAGAGCGAGGCATCGCTGGCCTCGATAATATAGAGTGACCAGTTTTCGGAAGATGCATTCATAAATCTGACTAGGGTTTGTTGTACGATGCCAACTGCCTGACTGAATCCCTTCGAGATCTGCTCGGTTTCCCATCGCCGCAGTAGATTTTCCCTAAATCTGACAGACTCCTAGCATAACATCAACCGCAGGGTCGCCGATAAACGTCTTTGACATGTAAAGCTCATTAGTCGAGCCCAAAACTTTCGAGACTCTCCAGCAGACTCGCAACTATCGAGCTACTCTATAAGATCGCCCCGATTTAAAATGCCCTATGTTGATCCTCCCCTATAGCACCGCTTTGACGCTGGCACGACCGCCATATATCAGTTATGCGCTGGTCGCGATATGCTTGCTGGTGTTTACCTTGCAACGCGCTACTTCGATCACTGCGAGCCTGGCTTATTACCCCGATAGCTGGAATCCGATCACCATGCTCAGCGCTTCATTCGCGCACCTGAACCTATGGCACTTGTTCGGAAACCTGATATTTTTCATCGCCTTCGCACCCGCGCTCGAAATTTTGATCGGCAATTCGCTGCGTTTTATCGGCATCATTCTTTGCATTTCTGTGACCGTGGGCGTCGGCTACTCGCTATGGATCGTGATCACCGCCTCACCGAATATTCCGGTCGTCGGGTTTTCGGGGGTGGTAACGGGCATGATCGGCCTTTCCGCCTACCTGATGCCGCGTGCACGAATCCGGGTTTTTTGCTGGCTGCTGGTGTGGAAGACATTTTTTGTCCCCGCCTGGGTGCTGGCGGTCATTTATATCGGCCTGGATGTCTGGAACATGCTGACCACCAGCAGTATTGGCGGAACTGCTTTTGTCGGTCATGTTGCCGGCGGGCTGGCAGGATTTGCCTGCGGGTGGCTTTGGCTGGGTGAGCGTAAGTTCGAAATCAGTGATCAGCTCAACGATGAAATCGAAGCGATGAAAATCGAGCAACGCCATGGAAAAACGCGGGCCGAGGCGCACCGTTACCAGAAAGCGGTGGATCCGTTGATTGCCGAAAGAAAGCGTGCACGCGATTACGACAAGTTCATGGGACAGGTATACCAGATGGTGAAGACGCATCGCGACAGCGAGGCGGTGCTCGAACTTTTAACACGATATGATCAACAAACCCTGTTCACCGAACTTGAACCCGTTTTTGAACGGGTTTACGAATGGGGACCATCGCGCACACTGGCATGCTTTGGTCGATTGCTGATTCACAATCTGGAACGTGAACAACGACATGGCCGTGCCCTGTTTTACATCGAGCGTTGCCAGAATCTGAGCCCACAGTTTGCGCTGCCGGATCTTTCCCGGGTTTTGTTTTATGCGCAAATGGCGCTTGATACCGGTAAACCGTTGATCGCCAGAAACCTGGTGTTCAATGCGGCCGAGCGCTACGCTGGACTGGTTAACGCTCAGCAGTGCCATCATTTACTGCAAAAGACCGGTTTGGCTAACCCACCTTAAGGCCCCGGTACTCTAGTACCAGGGAAACTGGCCCATCGAGACGCAATCACCCAGATCCAGCAACATGTGAATCAGCAGGCCTAGCCCGATCATGCGAAGCCTGTGATCAATCAGCATCAGCCCGTAGAGCCCTATCGGGATAAACTGATGCATTGGATGAAAGCCGATGCTGCATCGCAACGGATCATAAATCGGCTCTGCCAGCAAGTGGTCAAGGTCTACCAGCATGGTGGCACAAAGAATCAGAAATATTCTGGCAAACTGCGGCTTCGGGAAGAAGCCATAGGCAACGATCAGGGGAACGACGAGGTGGAGGGCCAGGTGCAGCATCGATCAGTACTTTATACGGGTGCAAACTATATCAGTTCCCTGGACCTGTCGTCTGCGCCATGGGGCCTGCATTCATGGGCGTTTCAGGGTGATCTGGATTTCATCGGACTGATTTCTGATGCGGTGTGCTAATTCGAGTTTTTGATAACCCTCCGCGTAGACCGTGACCCGGTATTCGCCGCTACCCAGATTCTCGAAGGAAAAACGTCCGTTGTCATCGGTCGCTTGAGAACGGTATTGATGATATTTGAGCGGGCCGTCGTGATCGGTTTTATCCAGGGTAACCATCGCGCGTTGCGGTACCTGCCCGCTCGCATCGCTAACCCATCCGGAAAGATAACGATTGCCTCTGTCTACGGTCAATACCAGGTTCTGATAACTGGTATCGGTCAGCACCAGGCCTGTAATCTTGTGAAATTCAGAACCGCGGGTGGAAAGGCTGATTTCTCCGAGTGGGAAGTTCCTCAGTGAAAAAAAACCGGACGAGTCGCTGGCGATTGTTCTGCTGTGGGTTCCGGTCGTAATATTGTTGACCTGGATTTTGAAGTTGGGCACCGGTGCCGCATCCCGATTCAGTATCATGCCATCGATATCGACAAATCTGAGAGATTTTAATTCGATGTTGAGCAACTGTGGATTGTTGCCGACCAGGAAATCGTGATCCCGATAAACCGGGTACTGCGGCACCAGGTTAACCGTTAGCTTATACTTTTTACCTGTGGGTACGCCTTCCAGCACGAAGTTGCCGCTGGCTTCGCTGAACACGGTCAGGTAATAATTGTTGTGATCACCGGGTTGCAAGGCGCTGAGATCAATTCTTGCGCCTTCGAGCGCTGCGCCCAGGTCATTGCTGACCCAGCCGGACAGTCTGATAGAGTTGGGGTCACTCGTGAGTACCGGACTCAACTCGTATACGAGTTTCTGACGCAGTTTTTTTTCCGACAGCTTGAAGCGCTGGCCGGCGAACCCGTTGCGAAGAAAGTTTAATCCGGGATAACGATGCAGGGGCAGATCCAGCAACAGCTTGTACTGGCCATCTGTATCGCTACGTGTGCTAATAAAATAACGTTCTTCGGTAACCAGAACATCCTCGATCGGTTGTCCGTTTTGGTCTGTCACACGCCCGAAAATCTCGATTAGTCTTGATCCGGTTTGCTGATTGCTATCTTCCCCGCTTAGCTGAAGCCGTGTGGGCAAGTCGCCGGTTGGTGGAGCCTTTTGCTCGGGCTCGCTAACAGTGTTTGCTATTGCCTCGCGTGCACTGGGTTCGACCCGGGAGGGGTCTAGTAAGAACTGGTATACAATCAACAGGTACAGCGCCAGCGCGACCAGTACGGCTAGCGCCATTGGGAATATGAGCCGCTTGAAGGTCATTGATTTCACGGGTAGCCACGATAAACCTTAGCATGCTGCTGGATATTACGGTAGAAAATGATTAAGTTGCAGAGGCTGATTGTTATTAGCAAGCCAGAAAACGAGCGAGACAAACTATGGCCCAACAAACAGAATACGGCGTTGGTGATGCCACCTATCAGGCAGCCGGGGGTCAGGCTGGAATCCGTAACCTGATCGATTGCTTCTTTGACACTATGGGAAGCGATCCGAAGTACAGGACCATTTACGATTGGCATCCCGCGGATAAGGAAATGTCGCGCGATAAACTGGCGCTGTTTCTGTGCGGCTGGATGGGTGGCCCCAAACTATTTGTCGACAAGTATGGCCCCATTAGTATTCCAGCAACGCATCAGCATTTGAAAGTGACCGCGGTGGAACGAGACCTGTGGCTGGACTGCATGTCATGTGCGCTGGCACAGCAGGATTATCCGCCGTCGCTGGTCGAGTATCTGCAACAACAGCTATTTATTCCAGCCGATCGAATACGCGAGGTTTGTATGGGTGAATAATCAAAGTTTTGGCTGAATACATGAATAGCATATAATTCCTCGAGTAAAAGCCTGACCTTGTGGTATAAATAGATAACAAATCAATAACAAATCAATAACAATCAAACAGGAACCCTGGGCATGGGAAATGCATCACAAACGGGGGCGCAGCGAGGCGATCCGGGTGTTGGAACTTTCACCGCTTACGCCGATTTTAACTGCCCTTTTTGTTACGCGTTAAACGAACGCCTGCGTGTGATGGAGCTCGGGCGCAGGGTCGAATTACGCGCGATCCAGCATGCCCCTTCAATTTCCTCTAGCGATGTTAATAGCGACCAGCTTAGCAAGCTCTCCCGGGAGGTAGCGGAAGTACGTAGTCGAACGCCGTCAACGAAAATCAACTTACCCCTGTTTCGGCCCAATTCGGGACCTGCCGCGGCATTGGTCAACGTGCTGACTAAAAACGAACCGGACAATGCTGTCCTGTTACGAAATCGTATCTTTCGTGCCTTATGGATCGAGGGGCAGGACATTTCGAGTCCGGATGTTCTCTCCGCTTTGCTCAAAGAGCTCAATATAAAACCACCAGCGAAAGTGGCCGAAACCCCGAGCGAAACGGATGCCTGGCAAATCGAATGGGAAAGCACCGAGGAATTTGAGCGCAACATCCCGGTCGTTATCAGCGCTGGCGGGGAAACTGTGATTGGATTTCCGCTCGAACCCGAGTTGGATGGTTTTCTTAAAACCGGCTCACTGATGTCGGACAAGCTTTTACACGGGGTATGCGAACAGGAAACCTTGCAGCGTATCCTTGTACTGGACAACGATCTGGACAGCCTGCGCATGGTGATCAAGCAAATGCGCGATGCCCAGGTCGAAATTGTTGTAGATTTTGCCGGGCTGATCGATTCTGCGGTAAACTATGGCATGCCTGATCTGGTGCTGGTTGATACCGCGTTAATCGGGGGTATCGATAGTACCGACTGGTGGCGTAATTCGACCGATTCCGACATCGATACCGCGGTGCCGGTTATCTTCGTTTCCAACGAGAATACGACCGAGGCCGAAGTCGCGGCCTTTGCCGCAGGTGCTGCTGATTTTATCAGCAAGCCGTTTCATCCGCAGGTGTTACAGGCACGCCTGAAAATGCACTTACAGGCTCGGCGCTCCCAGCAGCAGCTCAACAACATTGCGCGTGTCGATGCGCTGACCTCTATTTGTAATCGACGAGAATTTGATGTTCGACTGCGATCTGAGTGGGGGCGGGGTGCACGTACCAATCATTCGCTGGCATTGCTGATGATCGATGTCGACAAGTTCAAGGAATACAACGACCACTATGGTCATTTGCGCGGGGACGATTGTCTGGTCACCGTGGCGCAACTACTCAGCGCCTGTATGCAACGCGCCGGAGACCTGATTGCGCGTTATGGTGGCGAGGAGTTTGTTGTGTTGTTACCCGGGTCAGATATGGAAGGTGCACTCGAAGTAGCCGGGACCTGTCTTGCGGCAATCGCAGATGCCGAGCTGCCCCATGTCATATCAAACGTCGCGCCTTACGTCACGATTAGTATCGGAGTTGCCGCAATGCTACCGATCTATGAGCGCAGCAGTACCCTGTTGATTGAAGAAGCTGACATTGCGCTATACCAGGCCAAGCAAAACGGACGTAACCGTATTTGCAGTTTCGAAAACTAGCCTGCATATTGCACCAGCCGCATCTGTCTGGCGGGAATCCGATGCAATATACCGGCTAGTCGCTTCTAGCGGCGCGCACTCACAGGTCTAGCGTAGACGGTCCAGTAAATAGTCTGCAATCCAGCTGCCCAGCCTTGGTTGCGCCAGGTAACCATAGGACTTGTGCGGGTTGCGCTTCTCCTTGTCCTTGTTTCCGGCGTGAGGCACTACCTCGAATGGATTATGCAGATCGACGTAATCGATAGTGTGAAATTTTTTGCCGGATGGAAACAATTTCAGTTCGCGCATCGGCGTGTAAAAAAAATCGGCAAAATCTTTCTGATGCGAAAC
>JAAESG010000191.1 GCA_024229615.1 Gammaproteobacteria bacterium
GCCGCCTGCGGTTTACTTCGCGAAAACTTTCACCGTTTATCCGGTCCTGGTTGGATTGGTATGACGATGGTTGCGAGCTTAAGTAAGTGCCATTGAGACCTGACCCTGTATTTCCAACGCCAAATTCTCTATTGCCAATTCGATTTGTGTTCGAAAGGCGGATATCAGCGCCCCCAGAAAGATTTTCAGCTATTTACTCATGGCGTAAAGATTAACCGGCATCGGCTAAAAAGCTCAATACAATCAATACAGGCGAGTTTTAGACAGGACACCCCGCACGCAACCTGACCTTCGGTTGATAATTACGGCGTTACTTTAGGCAGTTCGTTTGAAAGAATATCGAGATTGGGAAGCATGATGATTTCTATGCGACGGTTGAGTTGCCGACCTGCTTCATTTTCATTGTCAGCTCGTGGGCGAAATTCACCCAATCCGGCAGCTGAAATATTCTCAGGATCGACGTTCATATCTATCAGTAAATGGACAACCGTGAGGGCACGGGCGGTGGATAGTTCCCAGTTACTGGGATAGCGTGCACTTTTTATTGGATTGTTGTCAGTATGCCCTTCAATCTGAAATCGCCTGTCTGAAAATTGGCTAAGTACCGAACCAATTTGATTCAGGGCCTCCTCGCCTTCGGGGTTTAAATCAGCGCTACCACTTTTGAACAGGACATTGTTAGGGAGGTTGATGACAATTCGACCTTGTTCAATGCTGACAGTTAATTGACCGCCGTCGATCATGGTTTTCAAGCGATTAACAAAATTTGCGTATATCTGATTACGACGATTGGTTTCGATCTCAATACTACGTAGTGTCGCCATTTGTGACTGTGATTCTGAGAGTTCCTGCTGAAGATCCTGTTTTCTTGCCTCGAGTTTCATTAACTCATTCTCAGCTGTCGCCATTTGTATTTTGGCGAATTCTAATTCCTCTTCTGTTTTCTTAATTTGTTGCTGATTATGGTAGATTTCCTCCTGAGCCAATGCATTTTGCATATTGGCGGCACCTAATTCCTGCATGGTATTATCAATTTTCAGTTGATTGCGCTTGATTTCCTCCTGAGCCAGTGCATTTTGCTTATTGGCATCACCTAATTCCTGCACAGTTTTTTCAATTTCCAGTTGATTACGATTGATTTCTTCCTGAGCGCTTTCCAGGGATTGGCGCATCGAATCCATTTCAGCAAGTGTCGCGTCATGTTTACTGCTAGATACGCAGGCAGATAAAAGTATTAACGGTAAAATAGTGATCGTTAGTGTGCTAAATCTCAAGATAATTCCTCGATGTCGTGTTGGTCTTCTGAAACAAAGGTGGTGTGCGTAATATTTGTATATTTTATAGGAATTGGGTGTAGTTAGGATACCAGATTAATTCCTCCTAAACTTCGTTCGACAACACCGATGGTATCGGCGCAGCGGGGTTCGACGCCCATCCGAATATCGAGATTCGCGTGTTCAATCCTTTCGGTCGTGGTATCGGTCACTGGTTTCAGTTTTTGTCACGCTTTGGCGGGGTAACGCGACGCATGCACAACAAATCGTTTACCGTCGACAACCAGTTTACCATCGTCGGCGGGCAAAACCTCGGAAACGAGTACTTCGAAGCCGACCCGATCTCGCTTTTGGTGATCTCGACGTACTCGCCACCGGCTCGGTAGTAAACTGAGGTGTCATCAAGTTGCGCCCTGTCAACCAGACATAAAAAAATCCGCGATGCGAGGCTTTTTTATGTCTGACCGTGGATACTGTCTAGCGCGAACTCGTCTCCCGAAAAATCTCTATTAAAGCTGAAATGCATTCAGGAACACGCCCTATGTGACCTGAAGAAACGAAAGAAGTAACGCGGCTCGGGTGGCTGCTCGAGAGTGTCACGCTGGAGCTGTGACCTGTTTACTGGCGGCTCGGTACTGCTTGAACTCGCAAACACCGGGCTAGGTACTCACTGGCGGTCGTACACTCAGCGCTTCCTTGTCGACCGACTGTTCCAAGAAATGGAGCATGACGTACTCCTCCGCGGTGCGTTTGGGTCCGGAGAGGTCGGCTTGGCGGCGCGCGGCGGCCTGGAGGTGGCGCGACAGAAAGAACTCGAACATCGCCAGTGCTGGGTCGCCGCCGAGCGTATGAGCGTCGCACGGCATGTTTGGAGCGGATAACTCTTCTTTGCCGATGACACTCTTCCCAGTGCCACTCATTTCCGCTTTCATGCGGCCGAGTTGCTCGGTGGTGGCACCGAAGAGGAACTCGCGAAATGCGGCGGCCTCATCCTCGCTGTGATTGGGCCGCACCAGGTAGTCGACGAAGTGCTCGTCGCAGCCAGCCTGGATCAGGCTGAACATCTCGGCCGTACCCATGAGCGTTCCGAGCGTGACAGGCACGCGGCGGCGAGCTTCCCATGTGGCTTGTAGCACCGGAAAAAAGTCACTCACGCGGTAGATGGCTTGCTCCCATAGATGCACCAACGACAGCGCCGCTTTCTCGCGAATGTCTGCCGAGCTGTGGTCGTCGGAGACGATATGTTTGAGGACCTCTTCAGCAAGCCGCGAATACAGACAGTGGCACAGTCGCCCCTCAACGCGCAGCTTGAGCATAGCCGCTTGTTCGGGGGGCAAGGCCTCGTCACAAACCACCCGCAACAGCCGATAGAAGTTCACCTCGCCCATGATCAGATTGCGGCTCACCAACGCTCGGTTGGGGAGGAACATATCGAAGTTAGACAGGTTGCTGGCACTGAGCAAGTCCACCAGCGAATGAAGAGTCCGCCTCTTGCTGCCGAGCGACTGCTCGATGAACGATGACGGGTAACTGGCGAGCAACCTGCCCATCTCGTCGAGCTGCTCCACATTGCGGCGCACCTCGGCAAGCAGGCTGTCGGCGACAGGCATGGCCGCGGCCGCCACAGCCTCAACAACGTCGCAGATCACCGCCTGCTCCTCGCTATCGAACGGGCCGAGACCCGTAAACTCGATCGGATTGCTCATGCTATGGCCACATAAGGGGGCTAGAAGATATAGACGCCCATCCTTACCTGAACCGAGGGCTAGCATCTAAGATGGATACCTCAAATCGGTAAGTTGTTCCACTAATATCAAATAGTAAAAATGAGGCGTCTATGAAACAGAATATAATCCATATCGGCCTCGACGTCGATGATACACAATATCACGGGGCAGCACTGCACCCCACCACCGGCGAATTTCTGGACTTTAAATGTCGCCCCAATCTGAAAGGACTACTGGGCCAACTGGATAAGCTGCACGAATATTTTCCAGCTAGCACTTTCAAACTATGTTACGAAGCGTCCTATATTGGTTACACGCTGCAACGGGATCTCGTTGAAAAAGGCGATCACTGTGATGTAGTTGCTCCGACTAGCCCGCTTTTCTCACGACCCTTCGTAGCGAGACGACGAAAGGTCGTGCCCTGCCTGTATTTTGCGACCGAAGAGGGTGCAGGCATAGTTGACACTATGTCGAACGCTCTGACCGAGTCAAATGCGGTCAAGGTGCGGCATAACGTCGTCGCAGTAGAAGGGTGGTGAGAAATGCGGGCTAGTACTCCTTCAAGGAGATTTCTTAGGATGCAGCCCATGTGGAAAACAAGTCAAAACGGATCGTATTGATGCGACACAACTGGTACAAATCTATGCCAATGATCTGCTGACGCTCGTGGCCATACCCGAGCCAGAGCAGAGACAAGACCGAAACTTGATCAGATGACACAACAAAAGGCGTTAGAGCAACAAACGGAGCTGAGTAAACCCGACAGTTGCATAAATATCGATCTGGATAATCCGCAAACCCATATTCCAAATGGCTTCAACACCAAAAACTCCTTTGTTGCCGGGGTTCACCTATGGTGAACTCCGGCAGGCGACAAAATCAAGACACGATTGGAAGGCTTCCCGCAATAAGGAATGGTCCCCGAAATGGTAAAACTGGAGGTCACAACACCTTTACAAGTAAACCAGCAGAGACCGTTCGTATGAAGGGTAGCAAAGCCAGCCTGCATCGCAAAACCCATCGCATCCCGAAAATCTGTTTCGAGGATCAACGCCTGACTTCGTTCACCTGATTGGTTCTGTTTCAGTCATTGTTCACGCACCTCGGCCCGTATCACGCTGGACTGTGACGGCTCAGAGCTCTCGACCAACCGATTCGCCGAGGGCATGGCGGTCGGATTCAACCGCAAGGGGAAAGGGCAACGCAGCTCTAACGCGATATTATTTTTCATTCATCCAGAAAGGACCGTACCTGATATGCCAAAGCTTCATGAGAGTAAGGTTTCTTCAACAGGTTATACTTTCCTCTTACATGATACCCCTCTTTCTCAGCGTGACCTGACGTCAGCAATACTTTTAGATCCGAATGGATTGCTAAAGCCCTTTCGGCCAGATCGTAGCCGCTCATACCACCCGGCATCACTATGTCACTGAATAACAGCGAAATACCCGGGTTATTCACCAGCAATTCGAGTGCCTGCTTGCCATTGCTCGCAATCAATACCCGGTACCCCTGAGAACGAAGTGAATCGTGTGCCAGTTCCAGTAACCCTGGCTCATCATCAACGACCAGAATCAATTCATCTCCCTTCGGCATTTCACCTGCTTGGTGATCGGTAGTGTCATTATACTGCTGCTTTGCCCTGGCACGAGGTAGATAAAGATTAAAAGTAGCTCCGATACCCGGCTCGGAGTAAACTTCGATATACCCCTGGGAACGATTGATAAAGCCAAACACCATCGATAAACCCAACCCGGTACCCTTGCCGACCGGTTTGGTGGTGAAAAAGGGTTCGAAGATATGCTCTTGCTCTTCGTCGCTAATACCCGCACCCGTGTCACTCAACGATAGCTGCACATACTCACCAGGGGTGGCTTCAGGATTTTGAACACAATAAGCGGCATCAAGAACACAGTTACGTGTTTCGATTGTTAGTCGACCATCATTCGGCATCGCATCCCGGGCATTGAGCACCAGGTTAAGCAAGGTATCTTCAAAATCACTCCGGTCAATTTCAGTAAGCCATAGATTTTCTGAAAGCCGCTTTTCAACTTCCACCTCAGGCGTGATCGAACGAGAAATCAGATTGTCCATATTCTGAATCAACACGTTGATGTCAGTAAAGCATACATCTACTCCTTTTTTGCGTGAGATACCTAGGAGTTGCCTGATCAATCCGGCCGCACGCTGGGCTGCCTTTTCGATTGCCAGGACTCTCTTCGGTGCTTTACTTTCAGCTGAAACTTCGACTTTGAGCAGGCTCAGGTTACCCAAGATTACACCGAGGATATTATTGAAGTCGTGAGCAATACCACCAGTGAGTTGACCGATGGCATCCATCTTCTGGACTCGACGTAAAGCCTCTTCCATCTGTCTTTTTTCGGTGATGTCTTGCTGTGTACCGATAATCCGTATTGGATTACCTTTATCATCTCTGTATACAACCCCTTGGGCACGCATAATCCATTCAGTGCCATCGGCGTTAATCATCCGCGCTTCGACAGAATAGGGATCGCCTCCTTTTAGTGCCTTTTCCAATGCATATTCGACAAGTTTTTTATCGTCGGGATGAATAAACTTTTTAAAAGTATCGTATGAAGGAGTGACCTCCCCTGGCTTAAGCCCAAGGTTGGTATAAGTTTGGTCGGACCAATCTAGTGTTTCATTTTGAATGTTCCAATCCCAACTACCGATATTGGCTATTTCCTGCGCCATATTCAGGCTTTCTTCACTCTTTCGTAGTTTTTCTGCCGCCCGTTTGCGTTCGGTGATATCCAGATAAAGCGCCTGTGCCACCCGTTCACCATTCCATTCAAGAACCTGTACGTTAGCTAGAAGCCAAACTATAGACCCATCTTTCCTGCACCATTTGACTTCATAGATTTTTGGCGCTGGTTCATTTCTCAGTCGTGCCTTGGTGTATTCAATCAATCGCTCTGATTCGTCGGGATGGTAAAGCAATTCCAGTGTTTCCAGTCGAATCAGATCTTCAGGAGAATCAAACCCAAGCATATTCGCCATCGCCATATTGGCGAATATGGGTTTTTCATTTTCATTAACGATCAAAAATCCTTGCAGCGATGTTTCAACTAATGTTTCATACATCTTCTTGCTCTGGGATAGAGAAACACGGTGTCGTTCTAAATCTTCCTCCGCCCGTTTCCGATCAGTGATATCCATATACACTCCGTGCACCACCTGTTCACCATCCCACTCAAGAATTTGCACATTGGCCAGAAACCAAATAATAGTGCCATCTTTCTTAAGCCACCTGATTTCATATGAAATTGGTACAGCTTCGTTTTTCAGTCGGGCCTTGGTGTATCCGGTCAATCGCTTTGATTCGTCAGGATGATAGAGGGACACCAAAGAATCTAGGGAAGTCAATTCCTCAGGAGAGTCAAATCCCAATAATCTCGCCATTGTCGCATTGGCAAAAATGGGTTTTTCGCTTTCGTTAACGATTAAAATTCCTTGCAACGATGTTTCAACCAGAGTTTTATACTTTTCCCGATTATCCGACAATGAAGATCGTTGTTGGGTTACGAGAAAGGATACAAACCATACAATTATGGTGGTTGTCGTTAGAGTGACCATTACTCGGAGCGCCTGGATTCCTTCTATGCTGTGATAGACCAGGGGGGCCATACCGACTAGAAAAAGAAAAATGATTATTGTCGAAGACCGTGACAGTAGTAAAAAATGAGAAAACATTACATACGGATAAGACCAGTAAACTCCCACTTGTCCCCGGTAATAAGTCAATAACCAGATAACAACCCCGAACACAACCACAATCATATATCTTGATATTATGGGCTTTGCATAAATACGCATGCTGACGAGGTCTTGTAAAACCACCAGAATCACGATCATATCTATCAAGAAAAACTGATAACGGGCATTGACCAGTTCAACTACGGCGAAAGGAATTATGATGACAATGACCAGCATGCCAATATATTTGGCTATGATATCCTGGTTCAGTAATTTCTGGTGGTCCTGTGCGAACCAATGGCAAATGCTTTTGTTAATTTTCGATAACATACCACTACTATCACGTTTACCGGAAAAGAACCGGCCTGATTCGCACCCGATTTGATGCAATAGGCTTCGCCTAACTTATTGAAACCAAATGGAGAACCGGTGTTTTGCACATTGTAATACGATCTTTGCTCAAATACTAAAACTGGTGCCGAAAAATGAATTCGAATCTGTCGTGGATGAAGGATGACAAGCCGCATGGGCTGTACGAAGCGCTGTTCGGCAGGCCGTTGTAACGATGTCAGAAGTATACGCCGGGTCCTGATTTCAAATTCCAGAACAGATTGTATTCGCTGGATGCCGCGACTATCGATTCGCGCCTGTCAGTATTTTCCCGGGCGGATTTTCGTGGCTCAGGCAAAAGGGCAAAAGGGTCACCCATTCCATGCTGGAGTGACGCATGATGATCGGATGACCGACTTCGAAGCCAGCATCGCCGCTGAATTCAAATCCCAGCGTTGGGTAATACGAAATCGAAGCAGTCTTGTCCGAAATCCTGATCCCAATACGATTAATGCTTTCGATATCCAGCATGACACGCTCCTCTGTGGGCTTCACTCGGAATGACCGCCCCGCTGCGACGCATGACTCAGTCGTCGCGCTTGAAGTTGCCGGTTTTAAGATAGTGGATAACCTGTTCGATGACCCGGTTGTTACGCATCATGAAGGGATGCGTGACTTCCATCTCGAGGTGATCATTCATCCCCTCCAGCCGCGTGTTCTCGACCGAAACCTTGCCGTCGTCGACCCCCGGAATCAGGCTCGACAGAATCAGGTTGACGCTACGCGTGCCGGCGATGATGCCAAGGTCGAAATCCGCGCGACCCAGCTGGTTGGGGACACTGGTTTCTCCGGTGCCTAACTGTAGTCCGGCATCACCGTGGATAAAATAGAAGCCGGGAAAATCACTTAGCTTGTCGATGATTTCGCTGCCCTTGTTGGGCGGACCCAGCATGACCACTCGGCCCAGATTCTCGATCTTGTGATCGCGCAGATACTGCCTGACCAGAATTCCGCCGAGCGAATGCGTGACAAAGTTGATCTTGCTTCCCGCAGGACAGGCTTGCAGGGCGGGGTCAATCGCCTCGATTGCCAGGGTTTCAACATTATTGCGCGTCGATGCATAGCTGACATTTTGTACACAATAACCCTCGTCCGACAGCGCCTGTGCAAGCTTTTGCATCGACTTGTCGCTGCGCGCAAGGCCGTGTAACAGGATGACGCTATCGGCATGAGAGGGCATGTAAAAAACCAGTAGTAACAGCGTCAGCAGGGGTTTTTTAGCCTTCGATCTCATCTGTGTCGTATTGACCGGTGATTCTGCGTCGTACATGTGACCAGGACATGCCGACTGCGAGTACGCCGGTCAACACGAACAACAACACCCACTGAATAATCGCGGTATCGTCGAGCGCAAAAAAACCCCATTCGATAAACAACCAGATGATGATGCCGAAAAAGGCCGTCGCCAGAATCGTCCCGAGAGCGCCGAGCGAATTCCAGGTGGCGCGCAGGAACATGACCCAGCCTATTAACAGCACGACGCCGGTAGCAGCCTTGTAAACCATTGGAGTATCCATGTTCAGCCAGCCTACCCACGAATAGCCGCTGGGGTTATAGGTGAGAAATACGAGTGCCAGGGCAAACAGAAAGCGCAGTAGAAAACTGCCGATATTGAAGTCGTTTCGAGCCATTAGTATTGTCTGGTGAAATCAAAAACGCTATGTTAACAGACAATTAATCCAGCACTATCAATTCACATGCAAGACCAATGGTTTTAGAATCCCTCTTACCGGCGTAGTCCGCTTGTGAGTTACCGACGTTTTTCTGTTATCACGACTAACCAGCACAGGAGCCAGGGATGCGTTCACTTGCCAGACCTAATCCGGAACATAGCTACGATCCGGATATCGAAATCAACCAACTGATTCAGCACCGCGACGCGGTGCCGGCGGATCCCGCTAAAAATCGCAACATTCCAGCGATCGGACAAGCGGGCCAGCTTATGCTCGCGAGCTGGAATATCGCCAATCTCGGGGTACACAAACGTCGTTCCGAAGATCTCCGGGTCATCGCACAAATTCTGAGCTGGTTTGAAATCGTCGCGATCCAGGAAATTGCCGACAATCTGGACGATTTCCTGAGTGTGCTAGCCGAGCTACCCACGCATTTTGCCTGGATTTTCAACGATCGGGCCGGCAACGATGAACGCTCGGCGTATATCTACGACACTCGTCGCGTCAGCCTGAGCCCGAAGATAGGCGAGGTCGTCATCGTCGACAGCGATCGCCGTTATATCACGTTGCCCGGTATCGAGCGCAGGTTTCACGGTTTCAACCGCAACCCTTATCTGGCCGGGTTCAAGATCGAAAACTCGGATCTGCTGCTCACCAATTGCCATTTAATCTACGGCTCGCAGAGTACGACGGCGGATAAAAAGGCTTCGATGGAACGACGCCAACTCGAGGCTTACGCGATTGCGCGCTGGTGCGACCTGAGACGCCGGGACAAGCATCGCTGGAGCGCGAATATTATTGCATTGGGTGACTTTAACCTGCCGCATGCCAAGCCGGGCGATCCAATCCACGACGCGTTGACCAAACGCGGTCTAAGCCTGCCACCTCATACCACGCGCATCCCGACTAATGTTTCCGCCAGTGCCGACTACGACCAGATCGCGGTCACACCCGGACTGAAGTCGAAAGTACTTAAAATGGGCGTTTTCGATTTCGACGCGACTCTATTTGCCGATATCTACAATGCATCCGCACCTGGCTACTGGCGCAGCTGCGCCAAGTACTATATCTCGGATCACCGCCCATTGTGGATGCAGCTCGAACTGTAGATCTGCCTACTCCGCTCGAGGCCCGGGTCGGCGATGCAGTAGCAGCAGATAGGTCAACAGGCTGAGCAAACCCATCAAGGCGATGGCCAGCGCCATCGCGACCGGGGTGCCATCATAACCATGACCGACCGCGATCCCGATCAAACCGGCGACGCTCATCTGGATAAAGCCGAGTAAACCCGACGCGCTACCTGCCATCTGCGGATAATTTGCCATGGCACCAGCCATCGATTGCGGCATCACCAGACCGACGCCATGCATGAATATCATCATCGGTAATATAATGCTCATGACCTGCTCGGGTTGATTGAGCGCGATAATGAACATCGTCGCACCGGCGATCAGCAATAGCACCGATCCCGCAGCGACCAGCCTGCGAAAATCGTAGCTGCGGCTGAGTTTGGCGCCAGTTAATGTACCGCTGATATACCCCGCGACCACCAGCATGAACAACAGCCCGAAATGTTGCTCGCTGACACCGAAGTAATCGATGATCACGAACGAGGAACCGGAGAGAAAGGCAAATAGGCCGGCGTAGGCCAGCGTACAGGTCAGGGTATAGCCAAGATAAGTCGCATCCTGTAACAGGCGGGCGTAGTCGGCAAGAATGGTTTTTACCGGTTTGGGGTGGCGATGTTCCTGCGGCGCGGTTTCGGCGATTGCCAGCACTAACAGACTGGCGCCGAGAATTCCAACCAGTGTCAGAAACCAGAAGATCGAGGGCCAGCCCAGGTATACGCTCATATACCCACCGAGAATCGGTGCGAAAGCCGGCGCCAACGCCATCGCCGAACCGATATGCGACAACACCCTGGCCGATTCCTGTGGGCCGTGAATATCGCGCACCATCGCGCGTCCCAACACCGGACCGGCACTGCCACCCAGCGCCTGGACGAAACGGGCCAGAATCAGCATTTCGATATTCTTCGCGAAAGCGCAGGCAATGCTGGCCACGACAAACAGCGCAAGCCCGCATAGCAGCACAGGTTTACGACCGAAACGGTCCGACAAGGGGCCATAGATAATTTGTGCAAGCGCGAATCCGGCGAGAAACAGGCTCAGGGTCAACTGCACCATGCCGGCACTGGTGGAAAACTCGCCTGCCAGCCCGGGCAAGGCAGGCAAATACATATCCGTGGCCAGCGGACCGAGCGCGACCAGTAAAGCTATCGACAGGGTGCAGGCAAACGAGGTTGGATTTATCAACTGTATATATTCGACAAATGGCGAATCAGGCAAGCCCGTGTTCGAGCTTGCCCAGTATTTTGAACAACTGTCCCCGCTCGACCGCACTCAAATGGTTGAGTATAGCCTGCTCTTCGGCCAGTACCCGCGGCACGATCCGCAGGTAAATCTTGCGGCCTTCACCGCTTAGTGACAGCTGTGTGGCGCGATGGTCGATCTCGCTAACCGCCTGGACCACGAGGTTCTTCTCCTTCAAACGGGCGATCGCACGACTGATCTGCATCTTGGTCATATGCGTGAACTCGCAAATATCAGTCGCCGAAATGCTGTCAAACATGGCCAATGTCGCCACCACTCGCCAGTCGGTGCGATTGAGATCGAAGTCGTGTTGATAGTGCCGAGAAGTCGCGTACCCAACTCGTTGTTCGAGCACCGCCAGGCGATAGGGAAAGAACACGCGAAGATCCAGGACTCCGACCGTTTTTTTATTCATAGTGTAATCGCTATAATGGTTTCCAGCTGCTGCTTGACAATAGTAACATGCGTTACTATTATATCGCAATAGTAACAAATGATACTAATCAGTTCGATTTACCAGGAGTCAATCATGCTTCAGATTCGTAAAATTCATCACGTCGCCTACCGCTGTGTAGACGCCAAACAAACCGTCGAATGGTATGGCAAATACCTGAATATGGACTTCGTGCTTGCCATCGCTGAAAACCAGGTTCCCTCAACCAAAGAACCAGATCCCTACATGCACGTGTTTCCCGACGCCGGCGGCGGTAATATCCTCGCTTTCTTCGAACTGCCGACCAAGGATCAAATGGGGCGCGACCCGAACACCCCGGCCTGGGTTCAGCACCTCGCGATGCAGGTCGACAGCGTCGACGACCTGTTGGAGACCAAGGCCAGGCTCGAGGCGGATGGCATCGACGTCGTCGGTCCGACCGATCACGCCATCTTCAAATCTATTTATTTCTTCGACCCCAGCGGGCATCGCCTCGAACTCGCCGCCAACACCGGCACCGCGGAGATGAGCAGCCGCCTCGACGAAGTCAAATGGGACATGCTCAACGAATGGGCTGAAACCCGCAAGGCGCCCGAGCATGCGCGCTGGATGCACGATGGCAGCATGGCCGACTCCATACCCGAGTAACCGAAGGAAAATAAAATAATGAGTCTCAACGAAACCCACGACCCGAGTCTGACGAGCTGGGTCGAAAGCGCCAATATCGACGGCGCCGATTTTCCGCTCCAGAACCTGCCGTTTGCAGTGTTTCGTGTACACGTCAGCGACGAAAGCTTTCGCGGTGGCGTCGCCATCGGCGACCAGGTGCTGGACCTGGCCCGGCTCGCAGAGGTCAAGGCTTTTAACAGCGAAATCAACGAACTTCTGCAGCTCTGTGCCGGCCCTGAGCTGAATGCGTTCATGGCGCGTGGCGCACCGAGCTGGTCCACGCTGCGGCTGGCCTTGTCACGGGCCTTGCGTGAAGGCTCCGCATTACAGGATAAACTGCAGCCCTGCCTGGTTGCGCAGGAGCTGATTGAGTTCTCGCTGCCGTGCAGGATCGGCGATTACACCGATTTTTACACCTCAATCAATCACGCCACCAACGTCGGCAAGCTGTTTCGACCCGACAATCCGCTGCTGCCGAACTACAAGTGGGTTCCAATCGGGTATCACGGGCGCGCTTCGTCGATCGGCGTCTCCGGCCAGCAAATTCGACGCCCGCTCGGCCAAACCAAAGCTCCGGACGCCGATATCCCGAGCTTCGGCCCCTGCCAACGCCTCGACTATGAGACCGAGGTCGGGATATTTATTGGCGCCGGCAACGCACTCGGCGAGCGCATTGCCATCGACGACGCCGACAGCCAGGTGTTCGGTTACTGCATTTTCAACGATTGGTCCGCGCGCGATATCCAGGCCTGGGAATACCAGCCGCTGGGACCTTTCCTGTCGAAAAGTTTCGCTTCGACGATTTCGCCATGGATCGTGACCAGCGAGGCCTTGCTGCCCTATCACGTCGAATGGTCGCGCTCAACGAACGATCCTCAGCCGCTCGATTACCTTGATTCGGCAGCGAATCGCAACCAGGGCGCCATCGACCTGAAACTGCAGACTTACCTGCACACCGCACAAATGCGTAAAGCCGGCGAACAGCCACATTTACTGGGGGAATCGAACTTTGCCCAGTCCTACTGGAGCGTTGCGCAAATGGTCACCCACCACACGGTCAACGGCTGCAACCTGCAGCCGGGCGACTTCTTCGGCAGCGGCACGCAATCCGGAGAAAGCAGCAATGAACTCGGCTCGATGCTGGAAATCACCCAGGGCGGCAAGCAGGAACTGGTGTTGCCCAATGGCGAAACCCGCAAGTTTCTCGCCGACGGCGATTGCATTATCATGTCGGGCTACTGCGAGAAACCCGGCGCGGCGCACATCGGCTTCGGTTCGGCCAGCGCGACCATCCAGCCGGCAACAAATACATAAACCTACGAAGAGTACATGGTCGAGCGTATGAAAGACTACGACCAGATCGAGCTGCGCTGGAAAAACAGGATTATTGCGGTCGACGATAGCGGCGACTCGGTTCGCATCAGCTCGCGCTGATGGAAGCTATGCCGTCGCAACGCTGGGCCACCTACCCCGCGCGCTTAATCGGCGACCGTGACGAAGTCGAGTCCGTCGCTGCAGATTTCGGCGATGGCTTGGCCATTGACCGCGTGATTCAAAACCTTCCCCGACACGCTTGAGCGGTACCATTCGCCGCAGGCATAGCTTGCAAGTTTCATAGCGCCCTCGGTCCTTAGTTACAGCTTACGGCTATCGACGACGCGTTGCGCTTTGCCCATCGAGCGCGGGACAGCGCCTGGATCCTGCACCTCGATGCGAGTGCTGATACCGACATCGCTCTTGATGTGATGCTTGAGTTCGGCAGCCAGGCGCTCGCGCGTGGCACTGTCGTTATCGCCGCTACGCAGTTCAACCCTGACGACGAGGTTATCGAGTTGCTTCTCGCGTGTGATTTCGAGCTGGTAGTGTGGCGAGAGCTGATCGACCTTCAGAATCTGCTCCTCGATCTGCGTCGGAAATACGTTGACACCACGAATGATCATCATGTCGTCGCTGCGCCCGGTAATCTTGTCCATGCGCCGCATGGTGCGCGCACTGCCGGGCAACAGCCTGGTCAGATCGCGCGTACGGTAGCGGATGATCGGCATTGCCTGCTTGATCAACGTTGTGAAAACCAGCTCACCCTCGACACCGTCATCGACCGGGGTCATTGAATTAACATCAACGATTTCCGGGTAAAAATAATCTTCCCAGATGGTTGGACCATCCTTGGTCTCGGCGCACTCCTGCGCCACACCAGGGCCGATAATCTCGGATAAACCGTAAATGTCAATCGCGTCCATCTCGAAACGGGCTTCGATTTCTTCACGCATCGAGTTGGTCCAGGGCTCGGCGCCGAACATGCCGATGCGCAGCGAAGTCTGTGCGGGGTTGATACCCTGACTCTCGAATTCGTCGGCCAGCGCCAGACAGTAGGATGGCGTCACCATGATGATGTCGGGCTTAAAATCCTGTATCAATTGCACCTGCCGTTCGGTCTGGCCGCCGCCGAACGGAATTACGGTGCAACCGAGACGCTCGGCGCCGTAATGCGCGCCCAGCCCACCGGTGAACAGCCCGTATCCATAAGCGACATGTACGATATCCGCGCGTTTACCGCCGGCGGCACGAATCGACCGCGCCATCGCCGCAGCCCACACATCGATATCCTGCTGCGTATAACCGACCACGGTCGGCTTTCCAGTGGTACCGCTCGACGCATGTACTCGCACCACCTGTTCCATCGGGACCGCGAATGTACCGAATGGGTAATTGTCACGTAAATCCTGTTTCGTGGTGTACGGAAACTTGGCCAGATCCTCGAGCGATTTCAAATCGTCGGGGTGTACACCGGCCGCGTCGAATTTATCCTGGTACATCGGCACATTGGCATAGGCGTGCCGCAGGGTCCACTGCATACGTTCGAACTGCAAAGCACGCAGTTCGTCAGCACTCGCTTTTTCGATTGGTTCGAGCTCGTCACTGATGTTGATTTCGAGTTTCATGGCTGGCTCCTGTTGGTTAGCCTGGCAAAAGCAGGTTTTCGAAAATGGTGGCGATACCCCGGCCGATGCTGACACAGATGTTACACAACGCGTCACCACCGATCGTGCTGCAGATTGGATCGAAGTTCAATACTTCGTTCACTGGATTTCTTCCGTAGGGATAACCTCCCCCCTGATCTGGTAGGAATCACCGCGGAACAAAGCCAGTAAATTGTCGTGCTGGTTATAAACTTCAACGTCGTATATGCCGATCTTGCTGCCGCGGGTGCGCTCGTGTGCGTGTGCGGTCAGGCGGTCGTCTGTTTTGGCCGGTACGATGAATTCGATACCCGCGGCCATGGGCAGCGATCAACAGGCAGCGAATACTATCGTCCCGATGTATGCTTGCTATCGCCTCGCGCACTTCTTCATGCATCTGAGCGTTAAAACTGTTGAGTTTGTCGGGTCGGTTGAACGTCAACCGGGCAAGCGCATCATCAATAACAAATTCGATGGTTTCAAAATTCATGACAGGAAGCCAATTTTTTTCCGCCCATAAATTGGGGATTACGTTTTCCGAGTAAAGCAACGATGCGCTCGCGGCAATCCTCGCGGTCGGCCAGTATAACAAACGCGCTGCGTTCAAATTCAAGTCAGCCGTTGGGCAGGTCTTCAAATACCCGCTGCAGTGCTTGCCTGGCCTGGAGTAATCCCCTAGCTGAGCCGCTGTCGATGAACTTGCGATGACCGGCAAGCGGTTTGCAGAACATGCCGGTCACGTCACGCGCGGACATTTCATTAACATCGGCACCTGCGGCGAATACCTTTTCACTGCGGTAAACAATCACACAGCCGATCTTGTTGCCATCGATGACTGAACCCGGCGCAGCGGAATTTTTGTCAGCATTTGATTGCGTAGCGCGATACGCGCCACCGAGCGGTGCGGCGTTTTCGTCAGTACAGACCCGTTCAGATTTGTCGCGATGTCTTGATAGTCGCTCATTTTCTTTTTTTTTTCGCTTCGATCGTTGCCTTCGAATTAACCGATTTGCCCGGAAAACTGGAGTCGCAGTATACACGAAATCAGAAAATAAAGAGATACGTAAATTAGATAATAAAATTTAAAAAGTGTATCATATCGGTGACGTTTCATGTCTTAAAATTATCTTAACGGGGAGATCACGGTGGCTTGTTATGCGATTGATGGAGTCAGGCCGGTCGTCGACCCGACCGCCTTCGTACATCCCAGTGCCGACCTGATCGGCGACGTCATAATCGGTTCCGGTTGTTACATTGGTCCAGGCGCGTCGCTACGCGGCGATTTTGGGCGATTAATCCTCGAACAGGGAGTCAATGTCCAGGATACCTGCGTTATGCACGGCTTTCCCGGCACCGATACCCTGGTCGAAAAAAACGGCCATGTCGGTCACGGCGCTGTTTTACACGGCTGCCGGGTCGGTTCTGGCGCATTGATCGGCATGAACGCGGTGGTCATGGACGGCGCCGTGATCGGTGAATCAGCTATTGTCGCCGCGATGAGTTTTGTCAAAGCCGATTTCGAAGTTCCCGCGCGTAGCCTGGCGGGGGGGATTCCCGCCAGGATTATGCGCCAACTCAGCGACCAGGAAATCGAATGGAAGGAATCCGGCACGCGCGACTACCAGCGCCTGGCGCTGCGTTGTTTCGAATCGCTCGAGGAGACCACGGCGCTTACTGAGGTCGAGGAAAATCGGCAGCGGCTGGACGTGTCAGATTCGGTGCCGCTGTTTCACGCGAAAAACAAACAATAGAACTCGCCGCGATTGATAACAACATGACAAAAGTGAACAACAACAGCTTCCGTGGCCGAGCCGAGGCATTGATCGAATCCACCGTACAGTCACAGCAACTCAACGCACGCGCGTTGATCCTGACTATTCTCGGTGATTCCGTCAGCACCCACGGCGGCATTATCTGGCTCGGCAGTCTGATCAGACTGGTAAAGCCACTCGGCATCAACCAACGGCTGGTGCGCACCTCGGTGTTTCGCCTCAGCGAAAAGGAAATGCTACAGTCAAGACAGGTCGGGCGACGCAGTTTTTACTCGCTCACCGACAAGGCCCTTCGCCAGTTCATCCACGCCGCGGATCGCATATACCGCTACCAGAAACCCGTCTGGGACGGCGAATGGCGGCTGGTTTTCACCAATCTCGACAAAATCAAGAACAAACGGCGCGATGCATTGCAAAAAGAGCTTAACTGGCTCGGCTTCAGCCGCTTCTCGAACGGAATCTATGGTCATCCGACGGTTGATATTGAAGAGGTTCGCCAGATCGTCAATGAATTGCGACTGCAAGATTCAATCGTGCTGATGGAAGCCAGCAACCGCAATGACGACCCGCTGGGTGCTTCGCGCAAGTTGCTGCGCCACGCTTTCAAGTTCGACGCGATCGACGCCAGCTACCGTGATTTTATCGATATGTTCGAGGGTTTCGCGGAGGTCGAACCCGGGGCAGGCGACGAGGAACTCAGTTTCCTGCTGCGCACGCTGTTGATACACAACTACCGTCGTATTCTGTTAGAGGAGCCCGAATTACCGCTTGAGCTATTGCCAGCCGAAAGCCTCAGTCAGCGTGCACGCGATATGACCGCACTCATTTATCACCGCCTCGGCGACGCGGCCGAACGTCATTTCATGACGGTGGGAGAATCGGAACATGGCGCGTTACCGCCCGCCGACGAAAGATACTTCAAGCGCTTTCATGGAAACCAGCCTGAATGACGCTGGCCTCGCCCGCATTCATGTCCGCAATCGCAGTTTTCAGGATTGGGGTTCAGTGATCGCGTACCCCTGCCGGATAGCCCGGGTTGCGGGATCGAGCAACTTTGCAGGCGCGACCCTGGCAACGGCAGCCAGCAAATTGTCCTGGCTGCAAAAACCTGCCAGTGACGTCAGCGCACCAAGTGCAACCATGTTGGTGGAACGGATATCGCCGAGGCCGCGTGCGCTTTCGCTAATCGGCAGGTAACAGACCTCGTAGCCATCCATCTCACACAGTTCGGACAACAGGCTGTCGACCAGCACCAGGCTATTCTGTTTGAGCAAATCATTGGATGCAGTGGCCGCGATATCATCCAGTATCACCAGATAATCAAGGTCGCTGGCGAGGGGATAGTCGACTTCGGCATCGCTCACAACCAGGTCGGCACGACTTAATCCACCGCGTGAGGTCGGCTCGTAGCTTTGCGACTGCGCGACGTTTAACGACTCGTGCCCAAGCGCATCGGCGAGAATACGCCCGGCGAGCAGAATGCCCTGTCCGCCACTGCCGCTGATACGTAGCTCGAAATCAGGCATGACCATGATCCCGCTTCATTGCATCGATATGATTACGATAGGATTCGGCATACTCGGGACGGTCATTGCTGGCGAGTATCCCGGTTTTTATCTGGTGCGGCCGAAATGGCTGGTCGACCGCGTTCTCGAGAAAATCGGGACGCACCGACGCCTTCTGCGTCAGCACCATTTCCGCCGAACTGCCGAGGTCGTTCTTACGGCCGAACACCTCGGTGCAATCCGACATGACCTCGATGAAGGAAAATCCGGGATGAGCGAGACCCTGCTTGAGGACATCCTTGAGACTGGGCGTTTGCAGCGTGATCTCGCGTCCCACCAAGCCGGCGCCAGCCGCCTCAGCGAGCGCGCAGGCGTCGAAAACAGGCTCATGGTTACCGTAAGGCGTCGTCGTCGTAAAGCGGTCGTCGCTGGTGGTCGGGGATACCTGCCCCCCGGTCATTCCGTAGACCTCGTTATTCAGCATCATGCAGGTGATATTCAAGTTGCGTCGGCAGGCGTGAATCAGGTGATTGCCGCCGATCGCGAGGCAGTCACCGTCACCGGTGATCACGATCACTTCGAGATCGGGACGCGCCAGTTTCAAGCCGGTGGCAAATGCCAGCGGACGGCCATGGGTGACGTGAAAGGTATTGGCGTCTATATAAGCGCCGAGACGCCCGGAACAGCCAATGCCGGAGACAAACGCCAGCCGGTCCTTGTCGATGTCGAGCTCGTCGATCGCCCACAGCAGCGCGCGCAACGCGATGCCGTGCCCGCAACCCGGGCAGAGGAAATGCGGGAACAGATACTCGCGCAGATAGTCGTGGATATTGAATTGCTTGTCAGCTTCACTCACGGTCGGCCAGCTCCTGTATTCGATTCAGTATTTGGCGCGGGGTTATGGTTTCACCATCGATGCGATTCAAACCTTCGATTCGGCACTCGGCAGGCCGGTATCGCTCTATTTCCGTGATCAGTTGACCCGCATTCATTTCCGCGACCAGCACGCCGCGCTTGCCGTCGATGATCGACTCGAAAGCTTCGACCGGAAACGGCCACAATGTGATCGGACGGAACATCCCGACCCGGATGCCCTGCTCGTGCGCCTGCTTGATCGCGCGGCGCGCAGCGCGCGCGGTAATGCCGAAAGCGACCACCAGGTAGTCCGCGTCATTGGTGTCGATCGTCTCGTAGCTCTCGATCAAACCCTTGTGGATCTCGAGTTTGTCCAGTATACGATGCATATATTGCTCGACCACGTCCGGATCCTGTGTCGGAAAACCGTTCTCGGCATGGGTCAGGCCGGTGGTATGGGTGCGGAAACCGTCCCCGGGGCGCACCATTTCGGGAATCAGATCTTCACCGGCGGCGTAAGGGCTGAACTCCGGCCCCGGATCGGCCGCCCACTTGCGGTTCGCGATCTCGATATCACCACCGTCCGAGACTCTGACCTGCTCGATCAGGTGACCGAGGGCTTCGTCATAAAGCATCACCACCGGCACCCGTAGTTGCTCGGACAGGTTGAATGCGCGAATCGTCTGCATGTAAATCTCGGGCACCGAATCGGGCGTGATCACGACGATCGGGTGATCGCCGTGGGTTCCCCAACGCGCCTGCATGACGTCGGCCTGGGCCGGCCGCGTAGGCAAACCCGTACTGGGTCCACCGCGCATTACGTTGGCGATCACGCACGGAATTTCGGCACCGGCGGCGTAACCGAGGTTTTCCTGCTTCAACGAAAATCCCGGACCGCTGGTCGCAGTCATCGCCTTCATGCCGCCCATCGACGCGCCCAGAATCGCGCCCATCGATGCTATTTCGTCTTCCATCTGGATAAAAACGCCATCGACACGGGGCAATTCGACCGACATGCGTTCAGCAATTTCCGACGACGGCGTGATTGGGTATCCGGCGAAAAAACGGCAACCGGCGGCGAGTGCGCCTAGCGCACAGGCATGATTGCCCTGCAGGCTGACGGTTTCGGATGGGGCGGAATCGGGCATATGCGTGGCTTATCGGTTCAGTGTTTGTATTTGAGGTCGATCGCGAAATCCGGGCACAGGCGTTCGCAGATGCGGCACAGCGTGCACTTTTCCGGCGCGTGTAAAACTGCGATCTGCTCTTCATCGAGGCTGAGACAGCGCTCGGGACAGAACTTGACACAGATGTCGCAACGCTTGCACCAGGCACGGTTGATGACCGGCAGTTCGAACTCGGCCTCGTGCATCACTTCTACGATCGGTGCAGGTTGATCACCGCCCTGATTCGGATCCAAGTCCGCCGGATCATGGGTTTCGACCCAGTCCCGGCCGCGCTCGAATGCCTGCATGTTGATATCGATGGCTTTCGGCGGCGCGAACATTCTGATGGCTTCACGCCAGTCATCAGCGGGGAAATCCAGCGTGGTCGACATCATCCCGAGTAGCATCGTGTTACCCGCCTTGCTGTTGCCGAGTTCCTGCGCAATCTGTCCGGCATTGATGGCATAACAGTTTGCGACCTGGGCGATCACATCCGCCACGGTCTCGCGCGCGTAACCGCTGCCCGCGCCGTGCTGGCGGTTGCGGCAGGCGAAAGGCGGCACGATTTGCTGGGTATCGGCGATGAAGATTCCGGTTTCAGGTTTCAGATATGATAACCAGCGCAAGCCCTCGGCCCATTCCAGCGCAACCAGAACATCGGCTTCGCCGAGCGGAATCGTCGGCGAGTAAACCGTTTCTCCGAAACGTACGTGACTGAACACCGAACCGCCGCGTTTGGCCATGCCGTGCACTTCGCTTTGCTTGACCTGGTAGCCCTGGCGCTGACAAAGCGTCGCCAACACCTTGGACACCATGATTACGCCCTGGCCGCCAACTCCGACAACCAGTACGTTGACGGGTTTCTCGGCTACTTGTATCGCCGGCGCCGGCGGGGTCTTGTCCGTTCGCCGGGGCGCGCGTGATGGCATCGACTCAGCCATTGGTCTCGAACGCTTCGACGGGCAGGATGCAGTTGGTCGAGCTGACCTGGGCACAGAGGCTGCAGCCGATGCAGGAAGATTCATCGATCTTTACCTTGCGATGCCCTTCAAAAAGCTCATCGGTCCACGACAATGACGGACAACCCAGGTTCATGCAGGTCTGGCAGCCAGTGCAGGCCTCCTGGTTGACCCGAAATGAAGAACCCTTGATCTTGACCGGGTCGAGTACGCAGGGGCGGTCCATGATGACGACCGCGACGCCCTTGTGTAGAGTAGCTTCGCGCAGATACTGGTATACGTTCCCCATATTGTAGGCATCGATTTTTTTGATCCAGGTAATTCCGAGCGATCGAATCAGGTCTTCGTAGTCGACCTTGTGTACGGCTTCACCACGCAGATTGCGACCGGTGCCCGGATGATCCTGGCCGCCGGTCATCGCGGTAATATGGTTGTCGAGCAAAACCACAGTGATGTTCACCTGGTTGTAGACCGCGTTGATCAGCGGCGGAATACCGGCGTGCAGAAAGGTCGAGTCACCGATGGTGGCGACAATCGGGCGCGTTTCGGTGCCTGTCAGGGCCATGCCCGTCGCGTTGGCGATACTCGAACCCATCGCGACCGTGGTATCGATAGCCTTGAGCGGTTCCACCGCCGCCAGCGTGTAGCAGCCGATGTCGCCGGATACGCGCGCATCGAGCGCGCGTAACGCCATGTAAGCCCCGGTGTGCGGACAGCCGGCGCACAACAGCGGCGGTCTTGGCATGGCTTGCACGAATAACTCCGGTCTCGAGCGCGACGCCGGTAGTATGCCCGCCTTTTCAAAACCGGCACGAATGACGTCCGTCGAAAACTCACCTTCACGTGGAAACAGGGACTTGCCTTCGACATTCAATCCCATCAGCTTCATTTCGTTTTCGACGATCGGCTCCAGCTCCTCGACCACGATCACGCGCTCGACCGAGTCACAAAACTCGCGCAGCTTGTTTTCGGGCAAGGGATATGAAGCGCCGAGCTTCAGCACATGTGCTTGCGGCAGCAGTTCCTTGACATAGGTATAGGCTGTGCTCAGGGTGACGATACCGATCGGCTGGCTACCTTGCTCCCAGCGGATCAGATCGGATTCTTCGAAGTATTGCCTGAGTTGTTCCTCGCGTTTGAACAATGCGCTATGGCGTAACCGGGCATGCCCCGGGATCATCACGTTCTTTTGCGGATTTTCGTTAAAGCCGAGCGATGGTTTTTCAGTCCGCTCCCCGATCTGCACCAGGCTGCGGGTGTGTGACAGGCGTGTCGTTCCGCGGACGATGACCGGAGTATCGAAACGCTCACTCAGATCGAACGCGAGCCGGGTGAAATCGAGCGCCTCCTGGGCATCGGAAGGCTCCAGTACCGGAACCATGGCGAGTTGACCGTAGATGCGGGTATCCTGCTCGTTTTGCGAGCTGTGGATGCCCGGGTCGTCGCATACCACCAGCACCAGACCGCCATTGACACCGATGTAGGTTTGCGACATCAATGCATCCGCAGCAACGTTCAGGCCGACGTGTTTCATCGAAGTCAGCGCCCGCGCCCCGGAAAACGAGGCGCCGATAGCGACATCGAGAGCTACTTTTTCATTGGTGGCCCACTCGGCCTTTACATCCTCTGCCGGAAATCGCGCCAGGCTCTCCATGATCTCGGTACTGGGCGTGCCCGGATAGGCCGCAGCCACCCTGACACCTGCCTCCCAGGCGCCGCGGGCGATCGCTTCGTTTCCCATTAGCGGCAGGATTTCGGGCCTGTTTACCTCGTCCCGGGGAGCCCTGTCGCCGGCATTACTATCCAGCGCTGGCGAAGATGTTTGAGATGTCATTGCTAGCCTTTTCATTCATCGATAAAATATGTTACAGATTATGCCATTAAAATCACTTGATCTGTATCGCTTTTTCAAATGTTATCGCTTCCGCCGATCTGAAACAAGCCTGTATTACCCGCCAGCACAAGCTGCGAGAGCGTCGAGATACCGCCGTGGCGTGGTGCGTGGATCACCAAAATGAGCATATCGGTGGCCGCAGCCGGAGGCTGGTGAGGAATGCTGGCTAACGGTAGAAGAGCTGCGGCAAATACAGCGAGATCGCCGGGATCAGCGTGATCAGTGCCAGCCGGACAATATCCGCGCACCAGAAAGGGGTGACACCGCGAAATATGGTGCCGGTTTTAACGTCCTTGAGCACACCGCTCAACACGAACACATTGAGACCCACCGGTGGCGTGATCAGGCTGATTTCGGTGACTACTACGACGACGATACCGAACCAGACCAGGTCGAAGCCGAGACTTTCGACCAACGGGTAAATGATCGGTATCGTCAACAGCAGCATCGACAGGCTTTCAAACACGCACCCGAGCACAATGTAGATCAGCAAAATGATCAGGATCACCACCATCGGCGGCACATCGAAGCCGGTAATCAACTGCAGCATATGATCGGGCAGGCCGGCGCGGTTGACGAAATTGGAGAAAATCAGTGCGCCGATGACGACCAGGAATAGCCCCGATGTCGTATGCGCGGTTTCATAAAGCACCTCAAAGCAACTTTTCAGTGTCAGCGAGCGCCGTGCCAGCGCGATCACGAAGGCACCGGCGGCGCCGATGCCGGCAGCCTCGGTCGGGGTAAACACACCGCCATAAATGCCACCCATGACGATCGCAAACAATAACAGGATGCCCCAAACGCCCTTGAGCGATTTGATACGTGCGCGCGCGCCTACCTTCTCACCGCGCGGTCCGGCTTCGGGATTGCGCCACACGGTCCAGGAAACTGCGCACAGATACAGCGCCACTCCGAGCAAACCCGGCAGAAAACCGGCCGCGAACAGCTCACGGATGCTTTGCTCGGACATGATGCCGTAGATGACGAGGATGACGCTTGGCGGAATCAGAATACCCAGCGTACCGCCGGCGGCGATCGAGGCCGCGGCCAGAGAATCGCTGTAACCGTAGGCGCGCATCGACGGCATCGAGACCTTGGCCATGGTCGCGGCGGTTGCCAGGCTCGAGCCACAGATCGCGGAAAAACCGCCGCAGGCGACAACCGTCGCCATCGACAGGCCTCCGCGCAGGTGCCCGAGAAAGGAATAGGAAGCCTTGTAAAGTTTCTGTGACATGCCCGCGCGCGTCACCAGGTTGCCCATCAGGATAAACAGCGGGATGACCGACAGGCTATAGTCCTGTGACGTGTTGATCACCCGGCGAGACGCCATCGACAGCGCCGCGACCAGGTTGTAGTCGTTCAAATAACAAAAACCGAAGAAACCCACCAACCCCATCGCAAACGCGATCGGGATACGCAGAAATATCAGTAATAGCAGGCAGGCGAAACCGACGATCGATACGGTCATGATCGGCCAGGCGAAATTGCCCGGATGTGGTGTTCACGATATTCGACGATCGCGCGATATAGGCCAAGGGTAATCGCAGCCAGCGCAGTTGCCCAGCACATAATCGCGATGTAAATCATCATCCAGCCCAGCGGGATCGCCAGGTACTCGGTGACTTCCCCGAAACCCAGCGAGCGTTGACCGAGTTCGTAAATGCGTTTGCCGAGGAAGATCAGCGCAATCGAAATCACTCCATTGATCAGGATGGTGCGAATCATGTGAACCCGCCGTGAAAAGAAATGATCGAGAATATCGACCACGATATGGTCGTTACGCCAGGACACGATCGGAAGCACCGAAAAGATGACGATGCCGACCGCAATTTCAGTCAACTCGGTGGAGCCGGTCAATGGATTGTTAAACAGGTAACGGCCGAATACGTCGACACAGGTAACCAGCATCAATACCAGCATGGTCAGCGCCGCGACGGCATGTAAAAAAAGGACCAACCATCTGATTGGTCCTTTTTCAGTTTTTTCCATCAAATCGGGCAAAGCCCTGACCCCGCTCTAGTAGGAACGAGCGATTTCGCGCAACTCCTGCAATGCTTTCTTCGCGTCGATGCCGCGATCCTCAACCGCGTTGAGCCACTCGGTATCCATGTCCGTGGTCATGGCTTCGAACTCCTTCAACACTGATGCCGGTGCTTCCATGATCGTATTGCCGAAAGCCTTGGCATCAGCCTCACCGATCTTGACATCCTCACCCCAGAAACGACCGGCCATCGCGGACAGCTTTTCGCCGGAAACCGACAGAACCGCCTTGCGGTCCTTGGCGCTGAGCGAATCGAGGAAATCCGGGTTGATGAAAACGCCGAAGCTACCGAGGTACATGCCGGTCGGGAACTTCATGGTGAAGGGTGCAACCTCCTTCAGGCGTAATGTACGTTTTTCACCCATCGGCATGAAAACGCCGTCAGCGACACCCTGCGACAGTATTTCATAAACCTTGGAGCCGGGAGCGGCCACGCCTTTGACCCCCATGCGGTTGGCGATTTCGGTTTGCACGCCGCCGCCAATACGAATTTTCTTGCCATCCATTTCCTTCAGGCTCTTAATCGGCTCGCGCAGGTGGATATGGCCGGGACCATGGGTGAACAATGCGCCGAGTACGATACCCTTGTGCTCGCCGGCTTTTTTCAGATACTTCTCGTTGATACGCCAGTGCGCCGCGGAGGCGGCTTCGGCGCCGGCCCCCAGACCAGGCAGCTCGACAATCTTGGTCAGCTTGAAACGCCCAGGAAAATAGCCATGGAAGGTCCACGCGGCATCGAACACGCCGTCCTGAACGTTACCCAACATCGCCTTGGGATGGCCGCCCGGATATTCAATTTTCAGCGTGACACGACCCTCGGTGGCTTCGCTGATCCACTTGCCCCAGGTGGGTAACACGTCTTTATTCATGGTGTGCTTGGGCGGCAGCCATGATCCTACCCGCATTTCCTTGGCGGCAAGCGCCTGACCCGGCAGGATTATCGCCGACAAAGCCAGGACCGTGATTATAATTTTGGTTAGGTATTTCATAGGTTTAAAGCTCCTCGGTTATTTTGATATCATTTGTTAGTATTTACAAAAATAATGATAACACCAGCTGCCGGTATCGAGTAACAAACGCTGGATTTGAAAAAATATGATACGCACCTAGCCATTAAATACAAATAGATAGTATCGAATTAAAAATTTCTGCGGCGCTAGCCTCGCTGTATTCGGCGCCCAGGCGATCGATTATGGCGCCGATTGTTTGGCCTGACAGCAACCCATGCGTTGATAAAATCGCGGCGACCCGATCAGGCTTGTCGTGTGACCAGGCTCTCTCCTATTCTGAGTATCGCCTGCAACAATCCGTCAACCTGGTCGGATTCGGTACGCGCGCCGATGAAGCAGGGACGCAACGCGAGTCGGCCGGCGACCCGCGTCGTACTCGGCATGAATTCGTTTTCGCGGATCAGGCGTCGATAAAGTCGTTGATTGAACAGATCGAGATCGGTCTCAGTGGAAGTGACGTAGCGGAAACAGACAATCGACAGGGTTGGTTCAATCAACAGCTCAAGCCTCGGATGCTGCTTGCAAAACTCGGCAATTTCACGTGCCATATCGTTATGCCTGACGATGCGTTCACGCATGCCCTCGACCCCGATTTCGCGGATCATCGCCCAAACCACGACGCCGCGGCAAGGCGAACTCAACTCGACACCGTAGTTGAAGTAAGGAATGCCAAAATCATCCATCGAATGCTCGATTTTCGGTTCCGCCGCATCGGATTGTTCGACGGTTCCCTCGAGATAATCGGCCGGTTCCTGAGTAAAAGCACGCTCCAGTAGATCACGATCGCGCACGAAGGTGGCCGCGACACCAATCGCCGCACCCAGCCACTTATGCGGATCGACGATGACTGAATCGACCATTTCCAGGCCGTGGTAAAGATCATTTAAGCGTTTATCCAAAACTCCAGGCAATCCGTAGGCGCCATCCACGTGAAACCAGATACCGAATTCGCCGGCAATATCGCCAATTGCTTTTAATGGGTCGATTGCACCAGTATTAGTCGTTCCGGCATTGGCAACGATCGCAAGTGGCAGGATGCCCGCAGCCAGGTCATTTTCAATTTCTGCGCGTAGCGCATCGACACACATGCGTGCCTGGTTGTCACAGGCAATCGGTTTGATCGCTCGGCGCCCAACTCCCAGTACACCCCCCGCGCGCTGAATCGTATGATGACATTCGCTGCTTGCATAAATACTGACCGCGCGATCCACACCATCACGCGCGGGGTCGTGGCCGGCCTTTTCGAAAGCGGACTGCCGCGCAGCACCAAGCGCAACCAGGTTCGCCACCGAGCCACCGCTACTGTAAACACCCTTCATGTCGCCCAGGCCAAACATTTGTGCAAGCCAGTCCAGCGACACTTCTTCGAGCAGATTGAACGCGGTCAGCCCGTACCGTTGCGGTGATGCGATACCCGCCGCGGTAGATGCGATCGTAGAGGCACTAGTGGCACCGGTCATAATAAAACCGCTAAAACCGGGTTTGGCTACCGGCGAGCCGTTTGGGATAACCTGCTCCACGAGTTCACGGGTGACTTCGTCGATGCCAACACCCTGCTGCGGCACCGGCTGTGCCAGCACCGCTTGCCAGGTATCTTGCCGCGTGAGGGTATCGGCCTGTTCAAACTTCAGGTAGTCATCGAGGCAGATACCGACTCTCGACAACAACTCCTGCAGACGGCCAGTTTCAGCCTTGTCCAGTGACATAAGACATTCTCGAATTCCAGATTGCGATTTCACGGCGTGAACCGTATCAGAAAGGGATTATATTCAATCAGCAGAATAGGTCGAGAAGCGAATGCGAAACTCGGCGCCGGGTTCGCAGTTGACGACATCGACTTCGGCCTGCATAGCACTCGCCAATTGCTGTACCAGGGCGAGGCCTATACCGGTGCCGACGGTTTCGCGGGTGAGTTCGTTCTCGGACCGGTAAAACAGCGTAAAAATCTTTTTCATTTGATCCGGATCGATGCCGGGACCGTAGTCGCGTACCGAAAGCTGAACCCGCCCATCCTGCATCAGCTGGTAACGGATATCGATCCGCTGCCGGCTTCCATTGGCGGAAAACTTGACCGCGTTATCGACCAGGTTGATGAAAATCTGGATGAACCAGTCGATATCGATCTCGACACGGACAGCATCGACCTCGGGCAGAGCGTTGATCACCAGGTCGAATCCTGAAGGTTCGAGTTGCGATTCCAGACGCGGCCTGAGTTCGGCGAGAGCCTCGCCCACCGTCAGCCGAGTAAGATTGCCATGCTGCTCATTGCGTGACATGCGCGCAAGCTGCAGTACGTTGTTGATCAGGCGCGTGAGTCGTTCCGCCTCGTGAAAGATAAAGTCGTAATAGGATTTGCGCTTTGCTTCATCGACCCAGCCCTCGCGCAACATTTCTCCATACATTCGAATCGAAGTCAGCGGCGTTTTCAGCTCATGACTGACCGCGGAAACAAAATCCTGCTGTTGCTGTGCCAGAGCCAGCTGCCGCTGCCCCAGTCGCAACAGCATCAGGCAACCACCAATCAGCACGATGGCGAGCACCAGCGCCGACCAGATGATCACCTGGCCACCCGCGCCGACCGGCAAACGTGCCAGTGTGTAGATCAGTTCGATATCACCAAAGGGTGCAATCAAACGGCTTTGATAGAGTAATTCATTCGTCTCCTGCTCGGTACTCGGACGGTACAGGCGGCTGTAATCGGCTGCGTAATTACGCAGGATCGAGCCCTGGTAAGCGACGATTAGTTTGCTCATCGACGATAGGCTGGACTCGCGAAACGCCGGCGCGATAACGCCTTCGATGAAACTCTGCTGATCGATCAGAATACCCTGCACGTAACGTTCGTTCTGGTGCCAGACTCGGCGAAACAGCACGAAATGCCCACTGTCGAGCAACGCGAATTCCATTGGCTCAACTTCACTCTCGAAGGTCTGGATGCGAATGGCCTGCTGGTTGAAGACCTGCTCTACAGCCGCTACTTCATCGTCTTCCGAGAGTTCTTTATCCGGGCTCAGTACCGATTTCTGCAAGGCCTGTGGCAGGTTTACCTTTTCCTTGCGCGAACGCTTGACCGTAGCCTGTTTCTTCGCCTCGATACGTTGCGCCTCTGGTTCGGCCGCGGCGGCGACCTCGTAACTATCCTCCAGCTTCAGATCCTTGACCTGATCGACGGGGGCACTGCTCTCGGCGGGCATGTATAACTTGCGCGTGGTCAATTCATCGAACCCCGCCTGCCCCTGGTTGTCGCGGTCGTCCATGGCAATGCCAGAGCCCACGCTATCGAAGAATTCACTGGTAAGACCTGGACTGTCGCTGCGCTCAGGGGCCGGTTCCTGGGCCAGCTCCTCCTCCGTGATGACTTCGCCCAGAACCGCGGGTGCGGCAGCCACATCGCTTTTTCCGACCAGACGATTCTGATCGAGAATGCCACGAATTCGACCCTCCTGCTGCTCGCGTTGCTGTAATTCGGATGACGAAATACCATAGTCAGCGGCGTTGTCACCAGGCACGATCGGGGTGCGCA
>JAAESG010000192.1 GCA_024229615.1 Gammaproteobacteria bacterium
GTTCGGCAATCGACTCGATCCTCGCGCCGCTTACCGTTTTGCCCGCGGCGAGGAAGTCATCTCATCGACGGATCAACCTGTGAGGCTTGCCCGACCGATCGATTTTCTGGCAATCACGGATCATTCCGACGGCATGGGCTTTATAGATGACGTTCTGGCGGCCTCGCCGCTCGTAACAAACTACGAGCAGGGCGCGCGCTGGTCAAAGGGGTTTAGAGCCGGCGGTCAGAAGGCGGTGGACACCACACTGGATATGATCCAAGTTTTCTCGGCGGGCAAGGTAGACCCTGAAATGTTTGCCAATTACTCGCCCGGTGCCAGACGTTACTCGACTATTTGGGACGACGTCATCAATAACGCGGAGAGGTTCAACGATCCTGGCCGGTTCACGGCGTTCATAGCCTTCGAATGGACCTCGCTCGTCAAGGGCGCCAACCTGCACCGGAACGTCATCTTCCGTGACAATGGGGATCGGGCGCGGCAGGTCGTGCCTTTCACAACCTTTCAACCCATGGGCAGCTCGGACCCCCTTGATCTATATAAGTACCTGGAAAATTATGAGAAAAGAACCAATGGCGCGGTCATGGCGCTCGCGCACAATGGCAACCTGTCGAATGGCCTAATGTTCCCAATCGATGCCCAGTACACGGGCAAAGCGATCGATAAATTCTATGTCGAGCAGCGCGCAAAATGGGAGCGCATATACGAGATCACCCAGATCAAAGGTGACGGTGAAGCGCACCCGTTTCTGTCCCCGAATGATGAGTTCGCCGACTACGGAACCTGGGATGTCGGTAACCTGGACGTATCCGAAGCCAAGACGGA
>JAAESG010000193.1 GCA_024229615.1 Gammaproteobacteria bacterium
ATTTTTTATCACCAGAAACCAATACGCGTAATGACGAATACGGCGGCTCGATACAAAACCGGGTTCGACTGATTCGGGAAATCATCGAAGATATGCTTGCCGTGGTCAAAGACCAATGCGCGGTAGCAGTCCGATATTCGATACCGGCGGATATCGATGACGATCCACATGATCTAATCGAGATGTTCGAAGCTATCGCCGAGCTGCCGGATCTGTGGGATATCACGGTAACCGATTACGGCCTGGAAATGGGTAGTTCACGATTCATCAAGGAAGCTTCGAACCAGGCTGCGGTTGCCAAGATTAAATCGATGACCAGCAAACCGGTGGTCAGTGTCGGACGTTTTACTTCGCCCGATACCATGTTGGGTCAAATAAATAATGGTACGCAGGATTTTATCGGCGCGGCGCGGCCTTCGATTGCTGATCCCTTCCTGCCGAATAAAATAAAACAGGGGCGACTCGACGATATTCGGGAGTGTATCGGTTGCAATGTCTGCTATGCCCACAACTCATTGTGCACTCCGATTCGGTGCACGCAAAACCCGACGATGGGTGAAGAATGGCGGCGTGGTTGGCATCCGGATCGTATTGCTGCGAAACATGCTGACGAATCGGTGCTTATTGTTGGTAGTGGTCCGGCTGGTCTTGAGGCTGCCGTTGCGCTTGGTCAGCGAGGCTATGCCGTAACCCTGGCCGAAGCCAGTTTTGAGCCAGGAGGGCGAATTAATCGGGAATGTGCCTTACCCGGGTTATCGGAATGGGCGCGAGTGCGCGACTGGCGACGGGGGCAACTGGTCAAAATGCCAAATGTAGCAATATACCCGGATAATCGGCTCGATGCCGAAGCCGTAATAGAACTTGAAATGCAGCATGTCATCGTTGCTACCGGCGCAAGTTGGCGCAATGACGGTGTGGGGCGTTATCGAAACTCGCCCTTTGATGGCTGCGAACTTGATTCGGTGTTCTCGGTTGAGTCGATACTGGATGGCAAGATACCTTCA
>JAAESG010000194.1 GCA_024229615.1 Gammaproteobacteria bacterium
AAACCCTGACCGCGTCGCGGCCTTGCACCAGGTACTTGGAAAATGAACTCTGGTCAAACAATACGACCTTTTCGCGTGCGGCCCGGTGTTCGGCAGCGCTGTACTCGAACCAGTTCTGCTTACCGAAGCTGTATTCGTATTTCGGCTCGACGCCCTGCGGCGCGAACCAGTTGGCCCGCTCCCAGCCGGCGACCTCACCGAAGCAGGCATTGTGTTCAACCAACCGTTCGTGTAACGGTGAATGGCGCAGGTTACGTGCGGTTTCCATCTGCCGGTAGGGATAATGGTTATCGTAGAGCAGGCCCAGAGTTTCGCTGACGCGGTCTTCGATATACACTTGAGTCGACTGGAACGGGAACATGCGGCGGATATCGTTGCCCCAAAGATCCATCGGTGCGTGACCCAGGTGCATCCAGTCGGCCAGCGCGCGGCCGAGACCACCCGAGGTTTGTATACCGACCGAGTTCAGACCGCAGGCGACGTAAAAACCCTTCAATTCCGACGACTCACCCATGTGGAACTGGTCATCGGGCGTGAAACTCTCCGGACCACAGAAAAACTTGCGCCAGCCGCACTCCTGCAGCATCGGCACGCGCTGCATCGCGTGTTCCAGCACCGGCATGAACTGTTCATCCAGGTGACCCTCGATTTCCTCGAAGGAGAAATCGGCGGGAATGCCTTTCTGACCCCACGGAATCGCGTTCGGTTCGAACGCCCCAACCATCAAGCTACCGGCATCTTCCCGGTAATAAGCGCAGCGGTCATAGTCGCGCATTACCGGCAAGTCGTGCGGCAGACCATCGAGTTTTTCGGTCACCGCATAATAATGCTCACAGGCGTGCAGCGGCACGTTGACGCCAGCCATGGCGCCGATTTCACGACCCCACAGGCCGCCGCAGTTGACCACGAAGTCGGTCTGAATTTCGCCCTGCTCGGTGACCACGCCAGTAACGCGGTCATTGGTCTGGTTGATACCGGTCACGCGTACGCCCTCGAGGCACAATGCACCGCGCTGACGCGCACCCTTGACGAAGGCCTGGGTGATATCGACCGGGCTTGCGGTACCGTCCTGCGCGATCCAGCTGGCACCGAGCAAATCGCCGGTTTCGAGATAGGGATAAATCGACTTCGCTTCCTCGGCTGTAATGATATCGACACGGGTCACGCCGAAGGCGTTGTTCATCGCCGCTACGCGTTTCAATTCCTGGAATCGTGCCTCGCTGTGCGCAATCGTCAACGAA
>JAAESG010000195.1 GCA_024229615.1 Gammaproteobacteria bacterium
ACTTTTATGAAAAATGCTGGCTAGCCTGCATATTGCACCAGTCGGTCTCGCGCCTTGACTTAACCTATTGAATTGTTGGAGTAAGCTGGCAATATTTCGGATACTACCAAAAATACAGTTTATAACCGGCTCAAACCCTATCCCGGATGCTGATGCAATATGCAGGCTAGGCACTGATATGAACAGGGGGCGCCATCATTATGAGTGTGACAAGGTGATAATATTTGGCTACTAATCAATGGATTAGGTGTCGTGCCGATTCCAGGCCTCCGCAATGCCTGTAGCATCTCATAACTGCCGGGAAAGGAGCGCGCGGCATCGAACAGTGCCCCGATCGTGGGATCCTGCTTCGCGCCGGTGATCGTTAGCGGAAGGGGAAATAGGTCATTCAGATTGATCCGGATTACAACCCGGGATCGAAGCTTGATCTGACAGGACTACCACGTGAACGAGTAGCTGAACTGAATGATATAAGCCTCGACATCAGGGAACAAATCCTGTTGCCTTAATTGACCAATCGCTTCGGAGGGCGATGACTCCCCGGTTTGCAGGTAATATTCATACCGGGCAGACCAGTGGTGATTGCCATCTGTCTCCTTGCCAAACTTGATCCCTACCGTAGTCGTGTCCAGATCACCCAGCCGATAGTCAGCGCTGACAAACTCCGGTAATGCCTGACTATCCAACAGGAAGTAGCGATAGAACTCGGCCGCTGTTTGTTGATAAAAACGCAAATGGGGTTCGAAAAAGTAACCCTGATTGATTTTATAGCGATAGGTGAAATCAAAAGTATGCGAATCAATCTCCCAGTCGTCGGTCATGTAGCGATAAGAGGCAGTGAAGATATCCTTGTTCGCCAGCGTCTTTTTGTATTTACCAAAAATGCTCTGACGAGACCGGCCGTCGGGTCGGTTTTCAAATAGCTGATCGATCGGTTCACCCGTGCCGTCAACGACACTGACAAACTTGTATGGATCGGTCATGTAACCATCCGAATTACTCAGTGATAAATTAACCTGGAAAAGGCTGGATCGATTGATCACCTGGGTAACGCCGAATATCAGATCAACGACTTCGCGGGATTCCGTGCCGGATTGCCTGCGCAGATCGACCATGCTGGAAAACGGAACCGGCGTCCTTCCCAGGGGATCGATTACATCGAGTTCCAGATTAATGCCAAAGGTCAGGGTAGTGTTTCTCTGATTCAAATCATGTTGCCAACGGGCATTAGTGCTGACGGAAAGAAAGTCATTTTCGGCGGAGAGATTTAAACCCAGATTCCGCCTATTATTGCGATTAACAGGCTTGTCCCAGTTCAGGCTAAAGGCGATGCGCTCATCTTCGAAGGTATCATCGAGAGGCGTTTCATTTGGCTGTACCGTGTAAAGGCCTCTACTGTCATCCTCGTCACCATCGTCATCGTCCCCTCTTCCACCCGAGGGCGTCGTAAAGGTCTGCACACTGGCTGAAGGGACTGCCCCGTTTGCGGAAGCCCCGGTCAAAATGTCCAGCACAATTTTCATCGACAGCGTTTCATCATCGCCGAGGTCTTTGGTTGCGCTGATCACCGGCTCAACTGCCGACACCCGATCGGGTTCGTCGTAAAATAAAATTGCACTATCGACATCCCAGTCGCCTGTATCCGCCCGGCTCGCATTGCCAAGCAGGCTGCAGGTTGCGATCGACAGCAATCCAGCGATTTTCTTCCTGGCTAGTTGCACCCGCAGCCCCCGCCGGAAAATCCCTGCCCACCGCTTGAAGCTTCCTTACTAAAATATATATGCTCATCGAAAGCCAGGTCGAGCGCATCCGCGTCCATCAACATGTCCTCCTGAGCCAGAATGTTTCGCTCCCAGGGTTTCACGCCGAGAGACGAACAACCAGTCGCTATCAGCCCGCATAACAGTAATACCCAGCAAATTTGCAGTTTCATCGCATTTTCTTAATTTATTATTTGGGATTATATTCCCAATTTACATAATTACCACTATTTCCTTGCGCGATTTAGTTCCACACTAAACTAGAGAATTTAAAATGACTATTAAAAGCCACTTTCAGTCATTATAGCCAGCAAATTAAGATTATCTTGCCAAAAAATCAGCCCTTGAGAATCGATAACTAATTGGCGGCTAGAATTCGAAGAGGACCGTTAGACAATATCCACAGATTTATTGCAAACAGGCGAGTATTCTTTATTGTACTTCCCTGGGAGGTCGCTTCAGGTCAACAACAGCAAGCTTTAAAAAATTCCATTTGAAAATTCCGCGGGTAATACATAGGCTACCAAGAAAACTTTAGAAAGGGCGGTGGCAGGGGGACCGATCGTTGTTTTTCACGCTTCCCTCGTTGCAGGTACAATTACAGTAAGCGCTTCCCGAAGGTCTCCACATGGGGTTATTTACATATTATCCGTGAAGATGACAAGAAAAGATAAAAACAGTGCCGAGATATCCGTCAGGGACGGGTACGAGAAGCCCTGGGACACAAACTGGAAAACTGAAATCAACCGGGTCATAAATTTCTTTCAGGTGGAATCCAATGACTGAAGGAATCACGGGTCAACGGGAGGTTGATCTGAAGTATCGCCCCGCTTTTTTCGTCGACTACCTATCACAGAATGCTCGTCAAATTTTTGCTGCATTCGATATGGACCTGGTCAACCACCCAAGCCGGGCAAATCTGGTTTGGTTGAGACGCGGTTTGGCAGAGATTCTCCCCACCCTCACGCGTGGCCAGTTAATTAATCATTTCATTCACGAGGGTGCAATGATTAATAAAGGTCGTCTCACTGCAAACCTGAACACCCGTAGAGGGATAGATTTTTATCCTGACAGTTACCGCCTGTATGATCAGACGGAATGTAATGCATTTTTCGATCAACTCTCGGACGACTTTAACCCGGAGCAAGTCTGGATACTGAAGCCAGCCAATCTGTCGAGGGGAGTTGGTATGCGAATATTTCGCGAATTCGACGGTTTACGCAGACAATTCCAGGAAGGTGATTTGTCTGAGCCTGTTGTATCACCTGACATCGAGTACATAGCCCAGCGCTATATCACCCAACCGCTTTTGCTGGAAGGTAAAAAGTCGGAGATCCGGATCTACTGGATGATCGCATCCGTAGATCCTGTGCGCGTGTTGATGTTCGATGAAGGCACCGTTCGCCTGACGACACTACCTTATTCCCTGGATGACCTCGACAACCCACTGATGCACTTAGCGAATACCTACCAGCAAAAATTACACGGGGGCTCCGACAAAGCAGCTACATTAAAGTGGACCTTTGGACAATTACAAAGGTATCTCTCGGAAGATCTTGAAATCGCAGCACCGAACTTTTTGGAGGCAGTTCTCAAACCCCGAATCCGAGCCTGTTTAAAAGAAGTCGTAAATGCGGTTATTGACGAGCTGCGCGATACGCAATCAGAAGCAACTTGTTTTGGGGTATACGGAGCCGATGTGATACTCGACGCATCGCTAAAGCCCTGGCTCACCGAGATACAAAAGAATCCAGGACTGAGGCACGATGATCCTGTGAAGTTCAATATAGTACCCGAGATGCTACGTGAGGCGGTGCAGATTGTGTTTGCTAACGAGTCTGGTGTATGGCGTGACTTACCACGTCGATTCGAGTGGGTCATAGGCCCGTGACATACATCCGTGACAGCCTGGATAGCGCATCTGGGGAAGATGGTACGCGAACGTCTCGCCAAAACTTTCAACGCGGCTATCGGTGTGTTCACGGTGTCCAAAAAAGGTGGCTATGCCCTGATTTGAACCCCCTCAATAGCCTTGAGTTTTTCGCCGTCGCGAGAGCGTCGCGTGTAAGGCAGAATTTTCTGCGCCATACTAGTGGTTTTTCAATTTGATAATGACGGGTGCAGAGCGTCCCAGTTGGTGTGGGACAAGTGATGCGGCATCCAGGCGCAGATCGTCATCGTGCTGTAAATGCTGAAATCTCCCCAGCCACCGAGATGGGCGCCCAACGGTGTAATCATGTCGAGCTTACACGCCTGGAATTCGTCCAGAAGGTCGGTGAATCCGGCAATCGCATTCGAGGGCGCATTCGTGCAGCCATTCCACAGAGTTGCAATAATCGGTTTCTTGACAAAAACAGATCTACCGGTTATTGCCCCCGCTGGATAACGTGCACGGTGACAACATCCAGTATAAGCTGTACTCAACTTGGCATGATTATTCCTGTTTGAAAAACACTTGAATATATTCCATTTTGAACTGGCCGGGAAAACGTGGTTTTCCGTTATTCCCCGTGAAGCTACTGCGCCGAAACGAGCGATATTTATTTAATTTTCTCGTGGTACTTGAAATAGTGGTTCCTGAATGTGAAGAAATTGTTTCCATACGTTTTCGGGTCACCCAAAAGTAAAGTGCGACTAAATAGTGATTTTCCTGGATGGAGTTATGCGTTTATCAAGAAAGACAATACACATCGTTCTATTGGCGATGGTCCAATTTTTGCTGGTACCGATCACCGGGAAGGCAGCCGATCTGGCCGAAATTCGGGATCGCGGTACGCTGATCGTTGGCATGGATCCCCCTTATGGCATTATGGAATTCTACGACACCGATAAGAATCTCACCGGAATCGACGTTGATTTGTCCCGGGCGATCGGAAAATCGCTGAACGTATCCGTCAAATTCAAAACCATGCCCTTTGCACACCTGTTCGACGCGGTCGATTCCGGCAAGATCGATATCATCGTTTCGGCCGTCAGCATCACCCAGGAACGGCAGCAGACAATCCTGTTCAGCGCGCCTTACCTCGATGCTTCCCTCAGTGCGATCGCACGCGAGGACAATGACGCGATCGTGACAATCGACGATGCGAAGAATGGCAAGGTCGGTGTGCTGAAGGGCACTGTGGGCGAGAAATTCGCTCGGGAATCTCCCGTGTTCGAGCAGGCGACTGTCGTGTCGTTCATGAACAACGACGATCGGATGAAATCCCTGATGGACGGGAGCATCGATCTGGCGCTGGCCCATTTCCTGACTCCAGGCGCCTATCCCGTCAAGACACTCAGCGAGCCATTGCAACGCGCCTACTACGGCGTCGCGACGAAATTGGGTAACATGGCATTGATGAATCACATCGATCGCATCCTGCGCGATATGAAGCGCGAGGGAACGCTTCGGATCATTCAGGCGAAATACCTCAAGTAGCACAACGATCGTTGCGCTTGGATTAGAGTCGGGATGGGAATTCGCCTGAAACTGCTCGTCCTCTCCGGTGCGCTGGCGGCTGCGGGATTTCTTGCTGTCATCGGCTATTTTCACTGGCGCACCCAGGCACAGGCGGAAGAACAGTTTGCCGAGACCGCGACGGCGATCGCTCGTTTGGTCGATAGCGGCATTCCGGACGAGCGGCATTTACGCGACGTCGAAATGGTGTGGAACCAGGTCCAGAAGGCGATCTGGCTGAACCCTGACGTTCTGTCGATCGATATCAACAGCCTTTCCAGCGGTCAGCTGGCGACAATCGTGTCCAGCAGGGCGCAATATGTTAGTGACCAACCGAACGGACTGCATGCGAGCGTCATTACCGATGACCGGTATTTGTCGGATGTCTTTCTCTGGCGAGGCGAAAAACGACTTCGGATTGTCGGCCCGATCCACTCGGGGCGCAAGATCATCGGAACTTCGGAGCTCGTTCTCACGATGGAGCAAATCCATCAGACCGCCGCGCGGAACCTGCTCGAGGCGGGACTCATTATTCTGGTAATCTTCGCCATTCTGGGCGGCATCTTGTTGGTGAGTCTGCGGGTCATCGTGTTGAATCCTGTCAGTAAGATCGCGCGGGCGACTCAAGACGTGGCGACGGGGGATCTAGCCCGGCGGGTCGAAGTCCGTGGGCATGACGAACTCGCCAGCCTGGCCAGCCATCTGAACCGGATGACCGTGAGCCTTGAGAGCGCGATCACTGACCTTCGGTCCGAGATCGACGCCCGCAAGGTAGCCGAAGCCCGGCTGTTGGAAGCCCACCATGAGCTGGAGAGGCGCGTACAGCAAAGAACTAGAGCGCTAAATCGGGCAAAAGACGATGCCGAGAACGCCAGCAAAGCCAAATCCCAGTTCCTTTCGCGGATGAGCCACGAATTGCGCACGCCCCTGAATGCGATCCTCGGGTTCGGGCAAATGCTAAACCGCGATCCCGAAGGCGACCTGTCCGACAAAAAGCGGGGGTTCGTCGATCGGATTCTCAGTTCGGGCGACCATCTGCTGAACATGATCAACGAGGTGCTGGATTTATCGAGGATTGAATCAGAGGCCCTATCTATTGAAATTCAGACGGTCTCGCCTCGGGTGCTATTGGACGAGTGTCTCGAGCAGATTACGGCGGCGTATGTCGACCGGTACATTCGAGTCATCGACCTTACCACGCGTGTCGATCTACCGATGGTCTACGCCGATCCGGCCCGCCTGCGGCAAGTGCTGCTCAATCTTCTGACGAACGCGATCAAGTACAACGGTGATCGGGGCGAGGTGACCATCGATTGCCAGCCGGCGGATAGTGACTCGCTGCGCATTTGGGTGAGCGACACTGGGCCAGGCATTCCGGTGGAGAAGCAACGACATTTGTTCGAACCCTTCGAACGCCTCGGGGCCGAAAAATCGGATATCGAAGGTACGGGCATCGGGCTTTCGATCGCCAGGCAACTGATCGAGCACATGGGAGGTAAAATCGGCTTCACCAGTGAAGAAGGCACGGGTAGTACCTTCTGGATTGACATCCCAGTCTCGACGGCAAACCGGCCGGACGACCTGGTTTAGTCGGGATTCATCGAATCTGCCGGGACGGTATCCCTGTCCGTTTTCGCCTCGAGATTGTTATAAGCCGGCAGAATCTCCCAATCTTCCTGGCCTGCCCAGCGGACGATATCAGTATTTCTCAAATCGTTGTTGTCAGTTTCGATCGCATTCAGCATCTGCTGGATCTGATCTTTATCCATCAGGTAGCTATTGAAAAAGACGCTTTCGATTTTTCCGGTTTACCGATCTGCTGCAGTGGATTGCCCGAAAGCAAGATCAGGTCACGGTAAAGCTGCTTCACGCTGCGCCGGTATTTACGATGCCGCTTGGCCTCGCGAAATAGCCAGCTAATCAGCGTTTGCTCGATAATTTCCGCTTTGGATATTTCGGTTCGACAATATTAGTCGCCAGATACATTCGAACAGTGTTACGAGACAGCTCAGTTTCGCGACTGGTCTCCCGATTGGGCCTGCCTTCACGATGATGCCCGCGTCGAATTACACACAATAATGCCTCGTCTATCACCTCAAAATAACTCCTGCCAACTTTGGACAGGAGAGGATGACACGTGGGTCAAAATTCGATGTGGATATTCCCCGCTAGTGGACGATCCCTGGTTGCATGTTCCGGCTGATCCATTTTCTGTTGATGTTTGCTGCAACGTCGGTGCGAACGCGTTTACATCTGCAACTGGAGATCGCGGCGTTGCAACACCAGCTTGCCTTGTATAGGAGAAGGGAACAGCGACCGAGAATTACCGCCGCGAACCGGATACTTTGGTGCCTGTTGGCGAAACTGTGGTCATGTTGGCGCGCTGCGCTGCACTTCGTCCAGCCTCGCACAACAGTGGCATGGCAGAGTCGACGATTTCGTGACTACTGGCGCAGACTCAGTCGACTCAACCCCGGTCGACCTCGGATCTCGCCGGAACTTAGATCGCTCATTCGCCACATGTGGACAGCGCAGCAACTCGTCGAGGCGTTTCCGTTTGATACAGCGCCTCGCTATTTGATTCGGAACGACGATGGAATTTTCGCTCTGGAGGTCACGCGACGAATTGAAAGCCCTGGGATGGAGGCGATCGTCACCGCGCCTGCCTCGCCTTGGCAGAACGCCTATGTAGAACGGGTTATTGGTACGTTACGCCGCGAACTGCTCGATCATGTCATAGTCCTCAACGAGCGACATCTCAAGAGACTATTGTCGTCGTATCTGGCGTACTACCATCCGTGGCGAACGCATCGGTCGCTGAATCAGGATGCGCCGAATGCTCGTGTGATAAGAAAAGCCGATCCCTTAAACGTCACTGAAATGCGGGCTAGTGGGTATTGAGTTTTCCCTATCAACCCAGATTCCTGTTCGCCCAAAGACCAGCGGTATTGACCCGGATATGAGTTGATTGTATTTCTTTGCGTGATGCCTGAAGGAATCAGTTAAACAAATCTCACGACAATCGATGCACCAATCCCCAAAGTACAACCCCCGATCGCAAGCTGTAACCCATTATGCAACCATGTCAGCCTTTTTGACGAAGCGCGTACGGGAATCGATATAATCATCGATAACAACCCCATACCGATGATTGAACCAATACCGAATAACCCGATATAGGCTAAACCAAGCCCTATGGTTGGTGCTGAATCCAGGGTCAGTAAAATAAGTGCCGCCGAACCCGCCATGCCGTGAATGAGCCCGACCAAAAGGGCGCGCAACGGGAAATCATTGTCGTGATTATGCCGGTGCCGGCTGCTGGCATGTTCGCCTTCACCGGCGTGCGAATGCGCATGAAAGTGCGGGCTTTGATTGTCGTGTTGATGCAAGTGGTAATGGATACGATTTTTCCAGGCACGCCAGAGTACGTCGATACCGAGCAGGATTAACATACCGCCGACGGCGATTTCCAGCGTCTCCGCCAGGCGTTCCGGTATAACCTGGTCCATCAGTAAAACAATGGAACCGAATACAAACAGGGTAATGCTATGACCAAAACCCCAGGCGATACCCTGTCGAATCGCCGTTCGGGTGGAATAACCCTGGCTGGTGATCGCCGCCATCGCGGCAAAATGATCGGCCTCCAGCGCATGGCGCATACCGACAATGAACCCGAGGAATAACAGGCTAAGCATTCTTTATCGACTCCTGTCGACTTTCCTGTCTGATTTGAGCAGCCGCTATCGCTGCCTGCCCAAGGGCCAGGCCACCGTCGTTGGCGGGCATCTGTTGGTGAAATAATACGTTTAACCGATTTTGTCGAAGCTGATCGAAACACAGCTTGAACAAGATCCTGTTTTGAAAAACGCCACCACTCAGGGCAACCGTTTCGATTCTGCTTTGCGCACTGATTTTGGTGGCTGTTTCTACAATGATGTTTGCCAGACCAAGGTGAAAACGGGCGGAGATATCGGAAATGCTGCAGCCCGCGTCGAGATCGTCAAGCAATGCCGTCCACATGGGCCGTGGATCAATTTCAGGCATTTCGTCATCGATTAATTCAAATAGATAAGGCTCCAGCGACAACCACCCCTGTTGTCCGACCAGGTTTTCAAGCTCAACAGCCGCCTGGCCCTCGTAGCTGATACACTCGCGGCAAATGCCAAGCGCGGCTGCCACCGCATCGAATAGTCTTCCGCAGGATGACGTCAATGGCGTATTCAACCCGGAGGCAATCATTTGATCCAGGTGTGTAAGCGGCTTCTCATTCAGAAAATTGATCAGCTCAAGATCGGAATACCGGTCGGCTATCCGGACCCAGTCGAAGCAACGGGTCAGTTGTGCATAAGCGCTTCTCCAGGGTTGTAAAATTGACCGATTGCCACCGGGCATGGGTGCAGGTCTGAGTCGGGCGACGCGTTCAAAACCACGGTAATCCGCGAGCATAAATTCCCCGCCCCAAATCGTGCCATCGTCACCGAAGCCGAGCCCGTCGAGGGCGATACCGAGAACCGGCCCCCGGTCCACAGGCCAATCATTATCGACCAGGCAGGCGGCTATATGCGCATGATGGTGCTGCACTTCGATACAGGGAATATCGAGTTCACCCGCCAGATTCCGGCCATATTGGCTGGAGAGATAATCGGGATGCCTGTCGACGGCGATACAATCGGGGTCGAGCTGGAATATTTTTCTGTACAAGTCTATGTTGCCTAGATAATCCCGGTAGGTTTTTGTATTTTCGAGATTGCCGATATGCTGTGACAGCGTGACCTGATTGTCACGAAACAGCGCAAAGGTGTTTTTCAGCTCGCCACCGCAGGCGAGGATATTACCAGCCGATGCAAAGTTTCCGGACAGGGGAACCGTAGACGGTGCAAAGCCGCGTGCGCGGCGCAGGAAATGGGTTTTTTTATCGATCAGGCGAACCACCGAGTCGTCGATGCGATTGACGATATCGCGGTTGTTGGACAAAAAATAATCGGCCACTTCGCCAAGCTCGGACAGGGCGATATTATTATCGATGCATTGCGGCTCCTCGCTGCAATTACCCGAGGTCAATACGATGGGAGATTCCAGCTGTTGCATCAATAAATGATGTAGCGCGGTGTTCGGCAGCATGAAACCCAGTGACTGCTGTCCTGGCGCAATATCTTTGGCCAGAGTGTTATTTTTTTTCTTTTGGACCAAGACAATAGGCGAAGCCGACGATTCCAGTATCTCCCGCTCTGATGCGTTCAGCGTGCAATATTGTTCTATTTGTGAAATCGATTTTGCCATCAAGGCCAGCGCCTTGTCGGGCCGCCGTTTTCGGCTACGCAAGGTTTTAACCGTGGCATTGTTAGCACCATCGCAGGCGAGCTGAAAACCGCCGATGCCTTTAATCGCCACGATAAAACCCCGATTAATCAAAGCAGCCGCGGCGACCAGCGGATCATCATCGAGATGCGCGCCGCGGTTATCGCAAAGCCATATCTCCGGCCCGCAAACCGGGCAGGCATTCGGCTGGGCGTGGAAGCGGCGGTCGGCCGGGTTTTCATATTCCTGCCGGCATGACGGGCATAGTTTGAATTTCGCCATGCTAGTGTTGGCGCGATCATAGGGTATGTCGCCAACGATGCTTAGCCTTGGTCCGCAGTGAGTGCAGTTGGTGAATGCGTAATTGTGGCGCCGATTGCTTTTGTCGTTGATTTCCGCCAGGCATTGATGACAGATGGCGGCGTCAGCAACAATACCGGTATGAATATCGTCCGCAATACTGTGCTCGATGGTAAAATAATCATACTGCCGGCCAAGCTCGATAGTTTGACGTTCGATGTCGTCGATACGCGCCAGCGGCGGTTGATTATCCCACAATTGAACCAGCATTCGATCGATACGATCTGGGCTCGATTGCGCAATGATGACAACCCCCGAACCGTCGTTACACACTTCACCGTAAATGCCGAGATCATGTGCGGTTTGCCAGATAGCCGGTCGAAAGCCGACGCCCTGCACCAGGCCTCGAATTCGAATTTGTTCGCTGTGAACGGTCATCAATGCACCGTGCAAACCATACAGGGGTCGAAGGAGCGGATGATGTGCTGGATGGTGGCGCTGGTTTGTTGTTCATCGCCCGTTTCAGTACCCTGTAATGCCAGTTCAAGTGCTCCAGGTTGGTCGGCTGCATCGCGGGGAGAAAAATTCCAGGTGGTTGGGGCGATGATCTGGTAGTTTAGAATTTTGCCATTTTTAATTCGTAACCAGTGGCCGAGACTACCACGCGCGGCCTCGACGAGCCCGACA
>JAAESG010000196.1 GCA_024229615.1 Gammaproteobacteria bacterium
GCGCATGCGCGCACTCGGCTCGCCCAGGCAGAACTGGCGGCCTATCGTGGCGCAATAGCGCCGGTAGGCTGCACCGTATTCAATGTGCATGAAGTCGCCGTCGTGCAGACGACGTTCGCTGGGCGCGCCGTGACCATAACAGCTGCGCTCACCACTACAGAAATTCATCGGGCTGGCTGGAGAATCACTGCCGTTGCGATACATCGTGCGATAGACTTCGGCCGCAACCTCCATCTCGCTAACACCTTCGGTAATCGCATCGACAGCCGATTGCATCGCCAAATCGGCAATCTCGGACGCCCGGCGAATATAGGCGAGTTCCGCCGGTGACTTGACCAGCTTCATATCGTGGATCAGCAGCGAAGCATCGGCTTTCAAGGCATCGCCCAGAATCTCCTTGATGCGCGCGTAATTGTACGGGTGCATGTAAAACTCGGGTACTTCAAGGCCGATGCGGCAACCCGGAAAGTTCTTTTGCTTGATGATTGCGGCGAACACATCGACCGGGTCTTCCGGTTCGCGTCCACCCCATCCGCGGATATCCCCTGCGAGGCTCAGATCGGTCAGTTCAGGCACCTCGGCAAGTCGCATCATAATGGTCAAGGGCGCTTCTTCCATTGTGAAGAACAGGACCTGGAATTCCTGGTAGCTTTTAGCGCGGCTGCCGATCAGATACTGAATATTGACCGGGTTGAAAACCAGCAGGAGGTCTAGTCCCTGTTCCTCCATCTTCGCCCTGACGCGGCGCTGGCGGGTCACAAATTCTTCTGCAGTGAAGTCGTTCTTGGACATAACGGTTCCTGGAGAGTGTTAAACAATAATCAGATCACGTGTCGTATCAGTCAGGCGTTCACACCCGGTTTCGGTGACAAGTACATTATCAATCAGGCGAACGCCAAGTCCATCTTCGAGCCCGAATACAGGTGGTTCCACGGCGATCACCATACCTGCTTCGAGGGTGTAATCGCAACCGGCATCCATGATTAACGGCTCTATCCACGAAGGTGCGAAGGCCGCGCCGACGGCATAACCGGTCATATGCAAGCGATAGGCATCCAGGCCTCCATCGGCAATAATCTTTTTCGCTATTTCGTGTGGCACGGTGGCGGGCACACCGGCGCGCATCTCGGCCATGCAGGCATCGCCGGCATCGCGCACGACCTGGTAAACCTCCCGCATGCGCCGGGTCGGTTCGCCGAGACACAGTTGTCGCCCGATGGTGACGCAGTATCTGCGGTAATGCGCACCGAACTGAATGTGCATGAAATCACCGGAATCAAGCATGCGGTCGGACGGTTCGCCGTGCGCAAAGGCCGAACGTGGGCCGCTCAGAAAATTCATCGGGCTGGCCTGTATATCGCTGCCGGCGGCTAACAGTGTATGGTGGATATCCGCCGAAATCGCACGTTCCGTTTTGCCCGCTGCAATCGACGCGATGCAGGTTTCCATACCCTGGTCGAGCATTGCACCGGCTTTTCGAACGTAGTCGATCTCAACAGGCGATTTAACCAGCTTGATATTACCGATCAGGTCGGTGGCGTCCATCACCAGATCGTCCCCCAGCAGGTCGACCAGCTGATTGTAGTGATACGGATGTAGATAGTAATTCGGAACCTCGAGGCCTGTTCTCAAGCCCTGGTAGCCCTTAGCCTGCAAGACTTCCCTGAACACTTCGATCGGATCTTCGGGTTCACGCCCACCCCAGCCCCGAACCTCGTCGACGAGCGAGTCGGCCAGCAGCATCGGCGCTTCCGGCAGCCGGCTCTGAATCACCAGCGATCCGGGTTCCAGCGGGAAGAACAATACCTGAAATTCCTGGTAGCCCTTGGCGGTTGCACCAATCAAATAGTTGATATGCACCGGCGCGACAACCAGGAGTAACTCGATTCCGGCATTTGCCATCGCCTCACGCACCTTGCGTTGACGGCTTTCGAACTCATCTTTTGTGAAGAAATGTTTTGACATTGAAAGCGTACCTTATCCCAATACAGAAAATGTACTGTCCTGATTGACCTCTCTAAGGCGCGAAAAAGTGCCGAGGCTGATTTGCCGATCGACATTCTCAAGCTGGTAATGCATCGGCTTCGCGTCGTGATCGTTGCCCGATTCACAGTATTCGATCAACTCCGCCATTGCCTTGCCGGCAACCGGCGCATTCTTGAACTGGTTGCCGCTGCTGCCACAGGCGAGGTAAAACCCGTCGATACAGGAGCGATCGTAAATCGGAATCCAGTCCTCGGTGACATCATAGAGGTCAACGCAACCTTTTGGACTGCTCGGGATACCGATGCCAGGGAACCTTTGCCCCAGCCGCTGGGCCTGCAAAGTCCATTGATCGGAGAAATTCCGGTCATAGTTGTCTGGATCGACGTACACATGCGCATCACAGGGCGGGTCCTCGCTGCCAATCAGGATATTGTTTCCCGTTTCCGGGCGCGTGTAAACTGCCGCATCGCTATCGGATGTGACGCTGGCAAACGAGGCATAGTCATCAATGCCGTCAGGTGCAGGCAGATGCACCACTTCCTGGCGCAGCGCGCGGGTTGAAATCTTCATGTCCCGGTCCGCACCGGCCAGCGCATTGATCTGCGACGAATGCGGGCCCGCCACATTGATGACCAGCGGCGCGTCGATACGGCTGCCATCGTCAAGCACCACGCCCTGCACTCTGCCATTACTGCCGGGAATTTCTTTTACCCGACTGTTGAAGCGAAAGGTCGCACCCGCTCGTTCCGCTGCAAGCTGGATATTGCGGGTCGCGAATTGCGGATCCGAGATATAACCGCCTCGCGGAAACATGATCGCACCATCGATCTCGCCACCGGTGGGCTGGCCAAAATCAGGATCATCCAGGTTTTTAGCCGGGGCGAAATTCGACACATTATAAAAAGGGTAACGCTCTCGTATCTGTTCGTTGCTCCAGTGCTGATAGGGAATGTCGAGCGCATCGAGATGGACCAGTTGTTTACGCAGGCCATCGTTCAGTTGGGTCTTCATGATTAACGTGCCGCACTCATTGAAACTTGCCAGCGGTTCGTCTGCGGGCGCCTGCAGGTAGTCCGCCCAGTTCTTCCAGTAGTAATAGCCGTCGTACGCCATCGCGCAGCCGTCGAGCGTCGAATAATACAGCCTGATAATGGCGCAGGAATTCGAAGTCGATCCGTATCCGGCGGCTGGCAGCATATCGATGTTTAACGTACGCCGTCCTTTTTTCGCAAGTTCGTAGCCGATCGCGGCACCGATGATTCCGGCGCCGATGATAATGGCGTCATAGGTATTGTCGGTCATCTCTACACCACCGTCAGTTCACGTGGGAATTCGGTCGCAATCTCGATGCCGTCGTCGGTCACGATGACGGTGTCGCCCACCCGTGCCCCGAATACATCGGGTACCGTGATACCACCATCGACGGCGAACACCATTCCGACCTTAAGCGGTGTTTTATCGCCATACTTCAACTGCGGTTCTTCCAGGGAGGAATAACCCAGCGCGCGACCGGTTCGATAAGAAGGTGCAAAACCGGCTGATTGATAAACCTCGTCAGCGGCCTTGTGTACGTCCTCTGCGATTGCGCCCGGGCGCATTTCGGCCAACGACGCAGCCTGCGCGTCGATCGCGGTGTTGTAGGTACGCGCCGTTTCGTCGTCCACGCTGCCGATAAAATACTCGCGATCGTAGCCGATCTTGAATTGTTTAAAGTGGCAAATCGAGCAAAAACACATGTAAACCGGATCGCCGTGTGCCAGCTTTTTCACCCTCGGATGCAGGTGCGTATAACTGGTGAAATGACCGGATTGTACCGCTTGAAGATTGTGGATCATCGGACTCATCAATGCGTCCTGGTCCTCGTCGCCGATGATTTCGGCGGCTTTACGCGTACCGGCGTTGATGCAGGCCAGCGACACTTCATACTCGGGCACGCCGACGGCCATGGCGTCGCGTCCACCGATACCCATGGCAATCGCAACCTGACCGGCCTGGCGGATCATGTTGAGTTCTTCGGCGGATTTGATCACGCGCATGTCTGCAATTATAGCCGTGCCGTCTGACAGATTGTTGAGACCGAACGCCTGGTTCAGGTAGTTCGATATAACTGCAGGGATATCGTCTTTTTCAATGGCGATACGCGAGCTGTTGGCATTGTCACCGAGCGCCTTGCGCAGCGGATCGCGCCACTCCTCGCCGACACCGTCGGAATAAAAACCCAAATCGTCGATCCAGGTCATCGCCTGTGCCATCAACGACTCGGATCCCGGAGTAATCAGCGAGACATCACCGTTACTGGCAACGGTGAGGATGGTCGGGCGGCCAAATTCGAGGCCGAGATCTCCCCAATAGGCCGAGTAATAATAAATTGAATCGATATTGGTGATGATGAGGATGTCAATGCCTTCATCTTTAAGGCGACGTTGCAGTTCCAGGGTGCGCTTCTCAAAAAGTGGCAACATGTCACTTTCAACGCCCATTAAATGTGATTGTTCCGACATGTCATGATCTCCGGGTTATGGTAGGGATAGAACTGCCTGAAACTTAGCTATATATAGCAATCGGAAACGGAGCATCTCAAGTAACTTTTATTATGTCAAACATAATTTCGGCTCAACAGTTATACGGGACAATGACCGAATCAGCGAATTGCTGTGAAAAAATTTCATATATATCTTAATACGTTGATATATTTGTATTTTTTAACTAACAATGTAGACTCTTTCAGGATGAGTTAGCCATTATTACGTCGCCTGGAAATTGACAGAATCAGAGACAGCCCGATTCGAATTAACAAACTGAATCATTAGAGCTATATACAGCAATTGCTTTAGGGTATACTCAAAGCCGATTTCCGCACCACCAGAGGCGAGGATAATGTCCGAACTAAAAGAATCATTAACACCCGAGATCCGCTCCATTCCTCGCGAAGTGGTTTACGACGATGGCACTCACCACCGCGCTTTGCTTGGCTTTATTATTATTTCCATGGATCTGGTCATGGAAGAGAATATTTTCCGCCTGTGTCCCGAAGGTGTCGGTCCCAGTGTCACGCGACTGAACAGTCCCAACGATTGCAATGTCGCTACGCTGGCCGCACAAATCGACGGCATGGCCGAAGCGGCTTCGATTCTGCAGCCCCAGGCACGCCCGGAAGTGATCTGCTACGCATGTACGTCTGGATCCATCGTGATTGGTGAGGATCGGGTAAGGGAAGAAATCAGTCGTGGTGCGCCCTGGGCCAAACCGTCGACACTGGTGACCGGTGCGGTCAACGCGCTACGTCGATTCGATGCAGATAAGATTGTGGTTGCCACCCCGTACCTTGATGAAATCAACACCGTGGAAGCAGAATTCCTTCGGCAAAAGGGTTTCGACGTGCTCGATATCCAGGGATTGAATATCGAAGACTGCGAGGCCATGGGTCGCATCAAACCTTCGTATATCCGCGATTTCGCGCTCAGCATAGACCGCCCGGATGCCGATGCGATCTTTGTCAGTTGTGGCGGTATTCGTACCATTGACGTACTGCAGGAGATCGAAGATGCCGCCGGCAAGCCGGTTATAAGCTCTAACCAGGCAATGATGTGGGATTGCTTTCGCCGTGCCAACATCAACGACAAAATTGAAGGTTACGGTCAGCTTTTCCAGCTGGACTGGGGGCAATCCAGTTAGACCATCTCTAATATCGACGCACTATAGATCGGAGCATCTGCAGGAATGGCAGTAAGATTAGCGAAAAATAACACTCGGCCACGCGAAAGTCAGGTAGAGCGGTTTGAGCGCATATACAAAGCGATCCGGGAACGCATCTGCCTGCTCGAGTATCCACCGGGAACACTGCTTAACGAGGCCATTCTGGCCAGGGAATTTGAAGTCAGCCGTAGCCCCGTTCGCAATGTTCTACAGCGCTTGAATTACGAAGGTCTGCTCGAAACCCGTAACGGCGTCGGCACAATCGTCAGTGAAGTAGACATCAAAACCTTCAAGGACATCTACGAGCTGCGCATGCGACTGGCCGAATTGATGGGCGACATGTCACCCGTCAATTCGACACCCGACACGATTGAAGCACTGAGAGACCTGTGCAGTCGCGCCGAATCCCTTCGAGACAATGCCAGGGATTTAACCGCCTATGCACGTCTGTGCAACGAGTTGCACGCATTGATTATCGCCCAGATTGGCAATGACGCGCTGCGTGAAATGACCGATCTGCTTTACTATCGCGCCGCACGTACCTGGTTAATCTATTTGGGCAACCTGGACTGGCGCGAAGAATTGCAGATATTGCACCGAGAATGTTCCGAGATTTTACTCGCTGTGGAAATCGATGATATGCGTGGCGTCGGTCATGCGCGACGCCAGTTTCTATATATGACGCTGACCCGGATCAGCCGCTATCTCGTAGAAGTTTGATCGAAGCACCGGGCATCAACTGAGTTAGACTGATTTTATGGATTAGAACAGTCAATTAGATCTGATCAATAGAAATGGCCGCTCTGTGTAAAATATCAACGAATATAACCCCGGAATAAGCCCTCACGAACTACCGGTTCATCATACTCGTGGCAGTTTATCCGATGATTCCACCAGAAGACCCTTCAGCTCACGACCCAGGTATCAGAATTGTGCAGCATTTCACTTACGCTGCGGGTGCGTTTGAGACGCTGGCCGGGGGATTGATGCCAGGACTTCTCGAAGCTCTCGCCGGGATTTTTGTAGATAACACCGAGCGCAACGGGTTTTTCGAGTTCAACCAGCAGTTGTGCCAAAACCCTGTTGTCAGCGTCGTGCCTCAACACCTGGTCGGGATTCGACAAGGCATCGATCACTTCCAGGGTGAAATTGTCGGGATTAAAGCGAATACCTTTTTCATTGTCGGCACCAAACAACATGGGTTCACCCTGCTGCAACTTGAGTTGGTTATCCGCTGCATTATCGCGATCGGTAAAATCGGCAAATACGTTGTCGTTGTACACAATACAGTTTTGAAAGATCTCGATCATCGTCACACCCTCAAAACCGTGAGCTTGCTTAAGCACATAGCCGAGCCCGATTTTGTCGGTATCGATGGCACGGGCAAAAAACCTGGCACCGGCTCCGAGCGCTAACTGGCCCGCAGACAAGGGCGAATCAATTGAGCCTCCGGGAGTCGAAGGTGAACGGGTACCTGCCCTCGAAGTTGGTGAGTATTGCCCCTTGGTCAATCCATAGACTTCATTGTTGAAAAGCATAATCTTGATACCGACGTTGCGGCGTAGCGCATGCAATAAATGGTTACCACCGATGGACAGGCCATCGCCATCGCCGGTAACCACCCATACATCAAGATTAGGATTTATCAGCTTGAGACCGGTTGCAACTGCCGGCGCACGACCATGAATCGTATGGAAGCCGTAGGTATCCAAGTAGTATGGAAATCTCGAGGCACAACCGATGCCGGAGACAAAGGCTGTCGTTTCGGGCCTGGCGCCAATCTCCGCAAGCGTCCTGGTTACTGTTTTCAGGATGGCATAGTCTCCACATCCCGGACACCATCGAACCTCTTGTGCGTTGGTGAAATCTTTTGCGGTCAGTGCAGAACTCATTCGGCTCTCCTGTTAGTCACCAAATCACCGTCGACCTCCAAAACCGGCGGCAGCATCGAATAAATTTTTTCCGTTAACTCGCCTATCAAAAATGGCTGGCCCGTGACTTTAGGGTAGGTTGTCGGACTCAAGCCCAACTTGTCTCGCAACAGTGTCGATAGCTGCCCCATGTTCATTTCCGGAACCAACACCTGTCTGAACTTGCCGGCTAGTTCACCGAAATTTTCCGGCAAGGGATCGATATAGCGTAGGTGCGTATAGCTGACATCATGATTTTGCTGGCGCATCTGCTTTACTGCCTGAAAAATGGGCCCATAGGTAGAACCCCAGCCGATAACCAGTAATTCACCCTCCTCGGTGCCGAGTTCCAGCATTTGCAACGGAATGAATTTCGCGACCGATTTGACTTTTTCGGCACGCATATCGGTCATGCGTTGATGGTTCCCGGGATCGTAGGAAATATGCCCGGTCTCGAAATCCTTCTCCAGGCCCCCAAGACGGTGCATTAGCCCGAGCATCCCCGGTGTAATCCAGGGTCGACCCTGGGTACATGGATTGCGCTCGAACGCCATACCCTGATTATCGCGAGAATCGTCTGGCTGCGGTGGCGCATTCGATTTGATGGGTTCGAGATCATCCATATCCGGAATCAACCATGGCTCTGAAGCGTTGGATAGATATCCATCGGTGAGCAGCATCACCGGTGTCATGTGCCGCAGGGCTATACGCACTGCTTCGATTGCCGCATAAAAACAATCGCCGGCTGAACGTGCCGCGATAACAGGAATCGGCGCATCGGCATTGCGACCATATACGGCCTGGTACAGGTCGGATTGCTCTGTTTTGGTCGGTAATCCGGTCGATGGCCCACCGCGTTGCGAATTGACGATGACCAGTGGCAGCTCGGCATTGATGGCAAGCCCCATGGCTTCGGTTTTCAGCGCAATACCAGGACCAGAACTCGAAGTCACCCCAATTGCGCCACCATAGGATGCTCCTATAGCCGCACAGATGGCTGCAATCTCGTCCTCGGCCTGAAATACACCGACTCCCAACTCGTCATAGCGAGCCAGGTGGTGCAACAACGGTGACGCCGGTGTTATCGGATAAGAGCAAAACACCAGGGGGCGGTCTGCGAGTTCAGCAGCGGCCGTGAGACCGAGCGAGAGAGCCTCGGCACCGGTGATACCCCGATACTCACCCGCCGGCAAATCGGCAGCATTGACCCTGAAACGCGGTAACGCTTCGGCAAGCTCCGCGGTTTCAGCAAAAGCATGCCCCGAGTGAAGCGCCGTGACATTCGCATCCCTGGCAACTTTGTTATTTCTGAACTTCTTTCTGATCCAGACGTCGATCGGGTCAAGATCACGATCGAACATCCACATCAAAAGGCCGAGCGCCCAGAAATTCTTGCAGCGGCTGCCATCACTTTTAGAAAGACCATAGGCTTTAACTGCCTCGAGATTGAGGTGACTGATATCGACGGAGACGACCTGGTAGCTGTCCAGCTCACCCGTTTCCCGGGGGTCCTCCCGATAGCCTGCCTTTGCCAGGTTACGCGCGTTGAAACTGTCGTTGTTGACGATGATCAGCGCGCCGCTACCCAGCATTGGCAAGCTGACCTTGAGTGCCGCCGGGTTGAATGCAACCAGCACATCCGGCCTGTCGCCTGCCGTCGTGATTGGACTCGAGCCGATGTTCATCTGATATGCGGACACACCAAAGGTGGTCCCCGCCGGCGCCCGAATTTCGGCGGGAAAATCCGGGAAGGTTGCGAAGTCCTTGCCAACCAAGGCAGTCGAAGTGGTGAACTGCGAGCCCATGAGCTGCACCCCGTCACCGGAGTTACCGGCCAGGCGCACGACAATCGAATCAAGTGATTTTTTGTCCGACATGGTGCTCACTTACATTATGGGGTCAAGAAATCGATACAACCCGCTGATACCGATTCATGGTTGTCTTTCAAGCACTTCAAGATTCGCCCCCCACCTGGGGCTACGTCGGTACATAGTGTTTTTACATCTGAGCCACAGGCTTCACCGAATGACTGCAGTGCACCGATGAGTTTCCGAATGTTCTCCTTGCACTCAAGTGATAAATCGTCCACGTTCTCTTTAAGACAAGCCTTGGCCTGATCACCTGTCAATTCAGCATCCGGGCACAGTCGCTTTACATCCTCTTTACAAGCACCCTCAGCAGCGTTCACCAGAGAGGCAGATGACAGCGCTATCACGAAAACAAAGGAAAGCATTCTAAATATTTTGGCGTACATTTCATTCACTCCGGGGAATTCTGTTGTTTGTCGATTAAAGATAAATTAGTGATGCAACAACAATTATGCATAGAGGTTATTAACCATAACTTAATCAGCTTTAAGGTTGAGCGAAGCGCTGAACCCGATGTTCAAGGATGAAACTGATCAGAATATTAATCTCTTGTATCAGGGATAGTCGTCTGTTTGTATCCAACCTCGTTACCTGATCAAAATAATCTGAAATAGTTCGTAATGATGGATGCAGCCCGGGTCGTATCTTTGTAACTGAAGCCTCACACATAACAAACTTTGAAACTTGTTAAACTCTCCTTTGACTCGACTGCTTCGGACTGTAAGTGACATTAACTACTGGAATTGACACCTGACTATGCTGTAATTCAGCAAGTTCAATCCAGACATTTTTATAGATATCATCCGCTAGGCGTAACCGTTTATAATTGGGCAATTCACCTTCACGGGCAATACAAGGTTTGAAATTTTCCGGGGAGACATTGTTGATTTTCGCGCAGATTTTATCGGCCAACTCATTGAGAAAATCGTAATGATAACTTTCCAGCCCAGTAAAATCCTGGCCCCAGCGAACAAGAAACTCTAAAAACACTTCTGTCAAACAATGAGATATCTTATCCAGGTCACTAATACTAAAATAAACACGGCGATAGACTTCCGGAAAGACCTTGTCAAAAGCTGGACGGAACGCCACCGGGGGGGGAGTAGCTCTGCTATCAACCGCCAGAATAACATCACCTTCGGTTTCGCGTTCGATTTGACGATCGAGCTGAGGCAGCAAATCTACAATTGTGTCAAAGTAACTGGCATGTTGCAGAATCAAGGTTTTAACTTTACCCATCAATCCGGGAGCATGTTGCAGGGTATGCTCTACGATACGATTAACCGCAGCGCTAGCCTCGGGGCTTGCCTGCATTTTCGCTAATATCCATTCAGCATCGATGACTTGTATATCTGCGGTTGGCGCAGGTGGATTCTTTACCAGGGAAACGTATCCACAAACTCGATCAGCAAAACTATCCCAGGTGAAGACTTTTTCTGACAACTCTCGATAACCCTTCAATAGCTCAACCCGAGATAATCGTTTCGGTAATATATTGGTATAAGTGCGGGCATGACCAAGGTCCTTATTCTTCGCCATGTCAATCACCCTCCCCTCTCGCATCATACGTATCCACAGGGGTGTCCCCAGCGGAGCCTTTAGCATGTTTATCGCAACGCTGGTTAGACAGGACTCCTGAATGAAATGGTATTGCTGCTCGAAGATGTCTATGTTGTCATCATCAAAACCGACAATCATGCCGGCCCGGATGCCGATACCATAGGACAGAACGCGATGTATATTTTCGATCATGTCGCCTTTGAGATTTTGCTTTTTGTTTGCATTTTTCAGAGATTCAGGATTAGACGATTCGATTCCCATGAAAACGAGATCAAAATTCGCATCCGCCAACAATTGCAGGAATTCCTCGTCCCTCGAAATAGCTATGGACATCTGCGTTGAAAAGGTGAGCGACTCAGGTAATTCTTTGTTAAGGTCGATAAGTTCACTCAGTAATGCCTTTGCATATCTGCGGTTGCCACTAAATTCATCATCACACAGAAAAATTGATTTCAGGCCAAACGCAGCCTGCATCCTCACCTCTTCCAGCACGTTTTCAAGTGGCTTATGTCGGGGGCGGCGTCCAAACAAATAAATGACGTCGCAAAACTCACAATCAAAAGGACAGCCACGCGTCGTCTGTACGGTACCCATAGCGTACTTGTTCATATCAGAAGCGATACTATCCCAGCAAGGAATAGGACTCTCAGCGAGGTCCGGTTTTTCTATTTGACGATATTCAGAGTTAAAATTACCCTGCAACCAGTCATTGAGAAAATCACCCCAGGTGTTCTCGACCTCATTGATAAACAGAATATCGAAATCGTTGCGGTAATCGTATGGAGACCCGGATACTCCGGGCCCCCCAATCGCCGTCAGCGAGCCATTTCTACTCGCCACTTTTGCGATAGCGCAACATCTTCCCAGATGGTGCTTATACCCGGTTACTCCGACCAAATCGGGCTTTTGCTCGGCCATCACCTGATCATCAAGCAGCCCATGCACGTTTTCATCCCACAACTGCACGGAAAAATTTTCGGTTGGTGTCAGGGCCGCGACAGTGGCAAGTCCCAACGGTGGGAAATTATTTTTGACTTCGACCGATTCTTCACCTGTAACCCAGAGAGCTTCATTGTCAGAGAGCGGACCAACTAATAGTATCTTCTTCATGCCAGAAGGCTCAATGGTTTAATAAAACCAGGATGTGAGGATGTACACCGATATGGGTGGTGTATCGACTTAGGTGTCTTCTGAGTGCCCATAATCTCGGTATCCTACACAGTTGTTAAACAAGCTGCCTTGCTTGATGAAGCGCTTACCATATCGCATTATTATCTCGGTATCTACGGTGTATTTGTAAAATAAACAAGCATTTATGCCATATGGGTTAAATCTTAAAAATACTCCCTAATAGCCCTATGAGACTGGATAATTGGCACTTATAGTAGCGTGGATGCTTTTGTTTTAAAGTTGTTACTATAGTTTTGCGTTACTGGAAGGAATACCACTGTTTTATGGAGATTGATCTATGAGTGAAGAAATAATTATTGTGTCGGGACTGCCCCGCTCTGGTACCTCGATGATGATGCAAATGCTAGACGCTGGTGGGCTAGGCATAATGACCGATAATATACGCGAAGCTGATACCGACAATCCGCTTGGATACTACGAATTTGAGACAGTTAAAAAAATTGACGAAAACAGTTCCTGGTTAAATGATTCAAAAGGTAAGGTCGTAAAAATGATCTCTCCGCTGCTCTCCAATCTACCACCCGACTATCGATATAAAGTCATTTTTATGATACGAGATTTACAGGAGATCCTCATTTCCCAGGCCAAGATGGTGGAACGCCGTGGATCTGAAGGGGCGGAGCTCAGTGACGAAAAAATGATGGATTTGTATGATCGCCACATCAGTGGAACCAAGGACTGGCTGGCAAAGAATAGCAGCACCGATGTTATCTATGTCAAATACTCTGATGTCATTAATGATCCGCAAAGCGTGGCCGAAAGAGTGACTCGATTTTTAGATCTTCCGCTGAAAACAGACCAAATGCCGACCGTTGTTGATTCGTCCCTGTACAGAAGCAAGCCCAAATAACAGAGACATTCCTGACTGAATAGTAAAGTCCGGTCATCAGCGGTGTCGCCCATACTAAACATAATTTATTTATTTAGAGAAGTATGAAAAAAACAGAGCACAACGGCGGTCACGATATAACAGAAAGGCTTGCGCTATTTATTTCTTCGTTTTCTTCCCGGAAGATACCTGCAGTAGCTATAGAGCGTGTCAAGTGCGCTATTATCGATTACGTTGGCGTTACGTTAGCAGGAAGTAGCCGACAAAATGTTAAAAAAGTTTGCAGTATTGCCGAGGGCGGCACTCCACATGCAGCAATCTGGGGCACAGGTAAACGCACTTCGGTTCACCTCGCCGCACTCGCTAATGGCACTGCCTCCCATGCCCTTGAACTGGATGATATTAGTCAAGAAATGGTTGCCCATCCCAGCATTCAATTACTGCCGGGTTTGTGCGCAATGGCCGAGTACAGGCATAGCAGTGGGATCGACGTAATCAATGCCTACCTGGCTGGATTTGAAACAGGTATAGCTCTCGCCCGGGCGGTTCACCCGGAGCACATTAAATCGGGGTGGTTTACGGTAGGAACAATAGGTCCAATTATGCAAGCCGCTGCCTGTGCGAATTTAATTGGCCTTTCTTCCTTGCAAACCTGCATGGCGTTAGCTCTGGCAGCAAACACTGCGTCAGGACTTCGCTGCAATAACGGGACCGATGCCAAACCGTTACTGGCTGGCCAGGCAGCTGCCAATGGAACTATGGCCGCACAACTGGCGAGTCAGGACTTTAGTGCAAATACGGCTGTTCTCGAATCACATTTTGGGTTTTGTGAGAATTTTTCCAATGGAGATATCGAAAAGTTAGAACTTAGTATTTCGGCATTGGGTCAGGGTACGCTTGCGATTGTTGAATCGGGCCTATCTTTCAAGCGGTACCCCTGTTGCGGTGCTACCCACACTGCGATTGATTGCATGTTGCACCTGGTAAATCAGTATGACATGAATGCAGACGTCGTTCGATCGATTCATATATCCATACATGAGTCTTCAAAAATTTTTCTGATTCATCCTCGACCACGAAGTCCCGACGAAGCAAAGTTTAGTCTTGAGTATTGTATTTGCCGGGCACTACTGGATAAGCAAATAGGCTCTCTTCAATTTCAATCGACAAAGATTACCGAACCAATACTGCAAGCCCTCATGGGAAAAGTCGTTCCAGACTATTTTGACAAACAGATATCAGCTGAAGAAATTAAGCTAGGCCGTTTTCCAGTCACTATAGATATAGAGTTACTTGACGGAACCCACTGTGTTGAAAAGGTATTAAGCGCAAAAGGAACACTCGACAACCCATTCACTGCCAGCGACATCGAGGAAAAGTTCAGACAGTGCGTTTGTGATCAATTATCCGCAAAAAGCACGAATGCTTTACTGCGCCAACTGCAGCAATTTGAATCAATTCAGGACTTTAGCGAAATTTGCAAAGAGCTTGGTTAGGGGTCGGTAGATGCGTGCAGGCTAATCGTAAGCGGTACAAAGTTTCTCTGCCTCAAAAGATGGGGTGTCCTCTTCATTGCGCTTTAACACTTTTGTCACCAACTCTGCATTGTATTCACCCAAATCGGGGCCGCGCCAATGCACCGCTTCGGGAATTCCACTAAGATGAAAGGGCATACCCATGAAACGCTGCCCTGGTGGCTGTTCTTCAGTCAGGAAAAATTCTCGCGCCTGCAGGTGAGGGTCGGAATCAAGCTCGGACACATCGAGCACTGCAGCAGCTGGAATCCCATGTGACTGCAGAAGCTGCATCGCATCTTTCGGACTGCGTTGACGGGTCCATGTCGAAATTTCCGCATCGAGTTCAGCATGCATATGCTGGCGCCCCTCTGGCTTAGCTAACTCATTATTATTTAGCCATCCTGTCTGACCCAGCGCCTTACACAGGCCCCGCCACTCCTCTTCACATCGTATCGTCAATGCCACCCATTCATCGTTTCCAAGGCAAGGATAACAGCCCTGCGGGGCAAATTCATGATGTCGATTTCCCTGAGGAGGCCTGTGGGAACCGTTTATACTGTGCTCCAACAAATGTTCGCCAATAAGGGCATGGGTCGGAAATTCCGTCTGCGAAAAATCGATGCGTTGCCCTTCACCGGATTCCTCTCGGTATAACAGCGCGGTCAGAATCGCGTTGGCCGCACCAACACCGTTCACTACGTCCATTTCGCAGATTCTCTGTGGTTTTCCATCGGGCCCATATGCGGTCAGGCTTTGAATCCCGCCAACCGCCTCCATGACCGCGCCATAGGCGCAGTATTTCGTATAGGGTCCGTAACTGCCGAAAGCAGACATGGATAGCATGACTATTGTCGGATTCAGTTTGACCAGGTCGTTATAAGCGAAACCAAACTTCTCGAGTACACCAGGACGGGAATTTTCGATAAATATATCGGAGCATTTAACCAGGTCTTTGAGTAAGCCCTGGTCGAGCGATTCATTTAAATCCAGGGTGACAGAATGCTTATTGCGATTAATTTGGTACCAGTTGGTCTGTTTATCATAGGCCTGATCTTCCACCCGGCCGCCACGAAACATACACAGGCGCCCGGGAAATTCTACCCGTATGACTTCGGCACCATAGTCTGCCAGAACCCGGGTGCAGTGTGGTCCGGCCCAGCTGTGGGTCATATCGACTACCCGTATTCCCTGCAGCGGCATGACCGACACTATATCACCCCCTGCGCGGCCCATTGCCGCCGTTCCTCATCCGAGTATCCCAGTACGGACCCAAAAATAACATCGTTATGTTCGCCGAGTCTCGGTGAAGCCGCGGTATGCCAGGGAGTCGCTGACATTTTGAAGGGCGCGTCACAAAAAAGCTGGGCACCGACAGCCGGGTGTTCCACCGACTTGAAGAAACCGCGTTCGCGATGCTGTGGCGAATCCAGCACCTCATCGAAGTTCGCGAGAAACCCGAAACTCAAACCCTTTTCTTGCCCTGCTTTGAAGACTTGCTGTTTTTTCTTTTTATCCAACCAGGGCTGAATCAACGCATCGATTTCTTGCCGATGTTGTACCCGCTCTCGTAAATGCTGGAATTGATGCTCCCTGAGACGGGGCTCTTCAAATATCTCGGCCCCATTTTCCCAGTGCCGAAAAGGTGCACTGATGACATTAACGTAGCCATCCTGACAACCATATAGTCCCCAGGGTGCGAATATATGGGGACCTCGTTTCGAGACCTTCCCGGTGAGTAAATAAGTGTTAATTCTGTTTTCGATTTGCTCCATGCTGCTTTCCATGATGGACACATCGACATAACGCCCTTCCCCACTTCTATTGCGCTGCAATAAAGCCATCAATATCGCTGCATGGGAATGCATGGCAGCGGTTAGCTGGCAAAGTGCGGGGCCTGCAGCCAACGGAGGCATGTCAGGCGCGCCTGTATTGTCCATTAACCCGCTAAGCGCCTGTAACTCGATTTCATCGGCTTTAAAATCGCGATAAGGGCCGGATTGACCGAAATTTGATATCGAGGCCATGATCAGCTTCGGATTGATCGACTTGAGCGTTTCGTAATCGAGTCCCAGGCGCATCATCACTCCCGGGGAAAAATTTTCAACCAGGACATCGGCTGTTTTCACCAAACGCTTGATGATTTCAATCCCCTGCGAGGATTTCAGATTCAGGGTGATACTTTTTTTACCGGTATTGAACCACAGAAAAGGAATGCTGTGCTCGACGCCTTGTTCATTCTTGTAAAATGGTTCTACATTACGCAGACCATCGCCATTTTTCGGCATTTCTATCTTGATGACTTCGGCGCCAAATCCAGCCAACAGCTTTGTGCAGTAGGGACCCGCAATGAAGCGGGTAAGATCTATAACGCGAATATTTGAAAGGGCTTGTTTGCTCATAGGCAACCGACGAGCTCCATGCTCTTATAATAACCATTCAATTCGAAGAAATGCACTTCAATACAGGCACCTGTGATAAATCTTCTTCAGCTTCGATTTCATCTAAAAATTGTTGCACCCTTATCCTGAATAACTTTGGTTTGGACAGAGGATGGAAATGCCCCGCCTGTTCGACGATACTGGTTTCGCAATTTGGTAAGTATTGCTGCAATCCCTGTATCGATGCCGTCAGTGTCGAGTACTCTCCGTAAATGGCCAGCGTTTTTTGGCTGAGACTCGTCAGCTGTTCGGCATGGGGTCCGTTAAAAGTTGTCAGGTCTTTCCTCGCCGTGGTTTCGGCCAGCAGTCTGAGCCAGCGCTCGGCTGATCTGGCGCCGCTACCCAAATTGCTATAAGGCATAAACAGCGGACTACCTTTGAGCTTGTCACGTGCTTCTCGCCATTCGGATTGAGCCAGGCGTTCGAGCAACCAGATACCTGAATCCGCTTCGTCTTCCGGTATATTCAGACCCAAATCCCATAAACGCTTAAGGGCAACCTTGCCATTTGGCCAATCACGCGGACAATTGGTCGGTTGCAGGCTATGTACCCGGGTGTCTGCAATCACAAGACTGGTCACACGTTCAGGATGCGTCACCGCGAATTGCAGTGCGACAAGGCCACCGAAGCTATGCCCTATAATAGTGGCCTTATGAATTTCAAGTTCATCCATGAGTCCTAGCAAATCTCCCGCCATGTCCGTCGCAGTGTAACCCGAGGCCGGCATATCGCTATAGCCATGACCGCGAAGATCGAAAACCGTTACACGATAGTTTCGAGTCAGTTTCAGCAGAATTTCCACACCCCAAAATGCATGATTTGCGGCGAGTCCATGGACGAATACAAGATCCCGTCCTTTACCAACCCTGCGGTAATTTATGTTATTTCCGTTCAGTATTACTTTACTCATTGCTCAGTATTCGTGAATGACTATTCCATGTACCCCAGGGCTTTCATCTGTTTAATAATTTGCTCTTCTTCACCACTATCCAGAGAGTTACTCTTATCACCCAGTAACGCTGCATCTAGTGGCAGCGTGGGATCACCGATGCGAACGGGATTTGCTTCGAGATGCTCCGTTTCAAAAATTTCTGTCGGAACAGGGTTTTCAAAGTCGGACGGAATATCGAGGCCAAGGCTATAGAGAACGGTTGGAGCAACATCCGTGATTGAGAGCGTGGGCAAACTGACGCCTTGCTTGATGCCCGGCCCGCGACCCATAAACACACCAACTGGGTAGTGAGTGCCTTCTATTTCAGGCCGCGGGCATACAATCGGTTCTTTGTTGAGAATCGAGACAAAACTATGGTCACGCATGACCAGGGTTAAATCTGGGGCCTGTGAGTCATTTTCGCCAGGGAAAACCTCTTCCTTCAGCAATATGTCCTTGACGATTCTCTCGCCTGACTCGGGGTCGGTAATGGCTTCGAGTTTATTGATAAGCCCCTGGCGAAATTCATAGTACTCGTCCGCCGGCACACCCGCCTCACCCGGTTCATTGGCCACCTGAATAAAGATCCCATTGGAACTCGTGGTCCGCGCATAGGCAGTGGTCTTGTCCCAGTTAAGCAATACGAAGTGTGTATCGACAAGCTTCTCATAAGCCTTGCGATCTTGTTCACTCATGTTTTCATCAATTTCACGCCAGTGCAGATAACCTTCACTGGCCAACCAGGTATTGACGCGAAAAACTTCCCAGGAAGGGCCAAATCCATGGTCCGAAGCCATGAACACCCTGGCGTCGGGACCAGCCTGGCCCACTAACTCAGCCAAAAAGCCATCCAGTACGCTGTAATACTCGAGGCACAGTTCGCGCATTTTCAGGTCGAACGGCGTTGGATTCTCGGTGAAGTTATCCGGATCGAGGAAACGCCAGCCCATATGCATCATCTTGTCCGGCCCGTCAAACAGAATCGAAGTTAAATCACAGGGATGGTTTTTCATCATGTTCATGGTCACTTCGAACCACTGACGCTCACGACGGATGTGGTACTCAGCCCAATGGATATATTCTTCTTCGGCAATACCCATTGCCGCTTTCTTTTCCATATCGAAATCCCAGGCCAGTTCTTGTGCGCTGAAGTTCGGGATTTCCTTCATTTCGTCATAAAGCTCGCGCGGATGAACATGGCGTCGCAGATGTCTCCAGGAAGTTAGCCCGGGAACGACATAACCGTTTATAGATGGCGGTGGCGCCATCAAGGGATAGTTGAGAGTACCGGCCCGACCATTGTTGCGACTGACAATGGACCAGATAGTTTCGCACTTGATATCCTTGAAGGTGGATATCGTAAAGTAGTGATCACTTTTGCGTTGCTCGGCCCAAATAAAATCAAATACACCGTGATTCCCGGGCGTACGACCGGTCATTATGGTCGTCCAGGCAGGTGGTGTCAGTGGATTTGGGGTTGAAAGCAGGCCCGCTTTAAATCCAGATTCGGTAAACTCCTTGAGAAAAGGCATGTACCCTTCTTTCATCAAAGGTTCGAGTATCGTATAGGTTGCTCCATCGAGACCAATTAGCAGGGTAGGATGCATGGTATTTTCCTTTTTATATCTTCGATTAATTTTTAAAGGTGTCGTGAAAGAAAATTAACGACATCTTCCACGGTAAATTCATCGACATAACGACCATCTTCCATAATCAGTTCCTCAATCGGAAAATCATGTCGGTGATAGTGATCTTCAATCGCTGCTATAAATTGAACCACGTCTATTGACTCAAAGCCGAGATCCTGGACTACCTTTGTCTGGGCACCAATTGGGGCATCGTTGGGCAAATCCCAATCAGCTATTATATCGTTAAGTATTTCGGTTAAATCGATTTGAATACTGTCTTTGGTATGGCTGTTAATCATTTACGCTCCTTTGAAAAAATCTGTTAAATCATTTGTAATTATAATGTTCATATTTAATCAGGGGCCTGGAGCTTGCAATCCGCACAGGCGGCCACCAAATCCTGGTCCTGGAAAGTGTACACCGGATGTGTCATGCACTTCAGATTTGGAAACTCATCCGCGTAGCGGCCCATCAGCTCCAGGTGGACGGCGCCACTTTGCGTATCCAGCTGGCGTGCAACCAGGTTGCCGGGTACACCCTGCAGGCCGCGTCCAAGCGCTTTACCTAGCGCTTCCTTCGCGCACCAGATCCTGAGGCGCCAGGCATCCAGATTCTCACTACCGACGCCAGCGACAAGATCATGCTCCTCGGACTGCAGAATCGCATCGGCAAGATCCTGCGAGACTGCGCGCCGGCACTCGATATCTATACCGACCCCGATTTTATCGCCCACCGCGGCAAGCGCGGCAGCCATGCCACGCGTATGGGCAATGGTCATGTCAGGTGCGCGTTGAGCGGAATCCAGCCACTCACCCGAGACGATGGGTTTGCCATACTTATCGGCGCTCACCACGACGTCAGCAGGCCAGATCTCGATACCCTGTTGATCACGCAAAAGTCGACAAACAGCTTCCTTGGCCGCCAACCTCCCCAGTAGCCATTCCGTCTTGCGCTTGTCCGGGCCAGCGAGCTGTGACCACGCCAGGCGTTCGTCCCGGTTCAAGATCATGTACGCGAGGACGGTACGCCAAATTCCATCCTCGGTAGCCCAGAATTCCGCGGGAATATTATCCGTACGACAACAATACACGTCGCTACCATTGGAAATTCTTTGATTGATATCTTTCCAGGGCCTGGTCAATTGAACCCCGCGCGAACCGCGAAATTCATGAAACAATCGCGGTATTTTCACTCTGCGATGACGCATGCCACTGACACGAATATGCACACGACCAGCCGCGTCGAGTATCTCCGCATCTGTATTGATCTGGAGTTGTTCATCACCCTCTGAATGCGACCGGGTTCTGCAAATCAGCTGCGCGGCTTCCGCCACAGGTGGCGCGTACAGGTTGATCGCATCGATTGCAATCGGAAAGGCGACGATGTTGCTATCGAAATTGCTCGCAATCCACAGACCGACGGTTTGTCCGACTGCATCTACCAAAACCGGCTCCGATAACAGTTCCGGTTGATTAATGCCGCTGAACAGCGCCTGCTTTTGTGGCACCTTCAGACTGGTTTCACTGCCTTCGTTGCCGACTCTATCAATAGCGTTAAGCGCCCGAAATGCGGGGCCATGAAACAGTGCCTGGGGATATATTTTCTCTGGCGTAATCGAAACTGTCAGCGCCTTACCCAGTTGACACGGGGTCGCAACCGTTGCTTCCGGGTAGTTATCCGAGAACAGGAAACGCCCTTCTACCGCCAGTTGTTTTACCGGGTCTTGACCGGGGTCGATCACTTGTAACCGCACGACTACGCTATCGGCTTCGAGACTGGCCCGGGTTTCGATATCCAGGTTCAAGCCTTTCAGTATAATCCAGCTATACATCCTTACGCTCTGGATTCCCGTCAGGCTTTTACCGGGTAACAACACCGAAGCGACTTCAGCCATTTGTTCCAGGGCCATGCTTAGCGGTAAAACGGGCAGCGCCACAAGCCGCTTGTCGTATTTCGAAATATTGCCACCGAGGGTATGTTGTTGCAGGAAACGATCCTGCTCCAGGCTCAGCCTGCGCCGAGCTAAAACCTCCTTCCCGGGAATGACTTGCTGAACTTCACCGACCAGGGGCAACCTGCCTGCATGCAAACGCACCGGCTCTGATTCACGAATTTCGTTTGTGACAGGGGTTGATGTATCACTGATCTCCTTCACCAGATCGACATCCTGACCCGCGTAAGAATTCAAATAGGCACGCATAGTTTGTTGCTGCACCTTTAAAAAGGTATCCATCGTATCGAGGTATTCGTTCATGGTCAGGTCATCGCCCCCGGCATTAGCCTGAGCAGCGGCATTCAGAGTTGAGGCTTCGTTGGCAACATCGCTGACACATACCTGTGTCGGAAGGTCGTTAATAGTGGGTTCGACCAGCGGCACGATTTCAGATGTTTTAGGTGGGTTGTGCGCTTCACCGCGTGGAATCCCCCCGTTCCCCGTCTCGAAACGTCGCACGATTTCCGCCCTGTCCTGTCCCAGGGTCAGGCGCGGCAAGCCTAATCTCAAAACCATTTCTTTTGCAGCAGAAGCAGAGTTCTCCTGCGTCGAATTCAAATCGAGCACAGAGGCCCGGCGCGGCTCGTAAAGTGGGTCCAGTTGCATCTCGACGCCGCTCGCAAACAGGTGCCCGATGGTTTGATGAAGTTGCGTAATTCCAGAACCGCGCTGCTTGTTAGTGGCTACCGCAATCACCTTCTTTCCATTCAGGATGTCATTGACGAAGCCGGTTAGATTACTGCTCGGACCGATCTCGATAAAAATCCTTACGCCCTCGCGATACATATTCTCGATAGTTTCGCGAAAACGAACCGGTCGCGCCCATTGCAAAACGGCCAGGCGGCGAATCTCCGCGATATCATCCGGAACCCGCTCCGCGCTCAGGCAGGAATACATGGGAACCCTGGGAGGCTCGATCGGTAAAGAGTCAAAAAACGACTCCAGTGGTGCTAGCGCCGGTTCAAATTGAGTGGTGTGATAGGCTCTGTTAAAAGGCAAAGGCAGGCATACTGCACCCAGGCCGGTAAGTTCTCTGGCGGCTTGCTGGGTTACTTCACTGGAACCGCAGAGTACAAACTGGTGCGGGCAGTTCTCCATGGCCACACACAATGAATCACTTGCGGCCACCACCGAATCGATAACGTCCTGATCTACACCCCCTACGGCCATCAACTGGGCCTCGGGAATATTATCAGCCTCGTGCAACCCGTGAATCATTTTGTTACCGGCAGAAATGTAATGAATGAGCGTATCGTCATCGTTAATTGCAACCGCGCCGGCCGCTTCGAGTGCCATGATTTCACCGCTACTGTGTCCAACGATGACATCCGGATCGATGCCGAGTGAATGCAACAATCTAAACATCGCCCGATCAGCCGTAATGACCGAGTCGACCGCACCATCCATATCCCAGATGCGATCTTCAGCTGCATCCTTATCGCTATTCTTTTTGGGGAAAATAAAATCGCTCGGCACGAAGCCGCGCGGATGATTCTCGAAAGCCTGATCAAGCACATCGAAACAGGAACGCACCTCCGGAAAATCGAGACAAAGGTCTCGTAACATGTTCACGTATTGTGATCCTTCTCCGGGAAACATGAAGGCGACTTTGCCCTCGGCAGCCAAAGGATGTTCATAATAAAACATGCCGCTGCGATCCTTGATCTGAGTACGCTCAGGCTCCTGCAGGCGTTTGATAGCAGATTCAAACTTGCGCAGCAAACTCTCCGCATCGCCTGATACCAGCGTCAGTCTTACGGATCCTTCCTGTTGGCGCCACAGGGTATAGGCCAGATCGACCAGCTCTACCTGGGGATTGTTGCGGACATAACTGTGCAGATTTTGACAGCGCGCCACCAACTGACCTTTATCCTCCGCAGTTATGAGAAACAGTTCGGATTCGCGCTGTCTTTTGAGATTAAATGAGGTAGCCGTATTACTCTCAAATTCTTCAAGGACAGCGTGAGTGTTGATACCGCCAAATCCGAAGGCGTTTACACCCGCACGTCGGGGTTTACCCCCTGCTCCGTGAATCCACGGCCGCGGCTCTGTATTAATATAAAATGGTGTCTTGTCCAGCGCCAACTGGGAATTTGGCTCATCGCAATGCAAAGTAGGCGGCAAGGTGCGATGGTATATGGCCAGCGTCGTTTTTATCAAACCGGCGATACCCGCCGCAGGGATAAGGTGACCGATCATGGACTTTACCGATCCAATCGCGCACTGTTGCGCTTCGGCCTGACGCGTACCAAAAACCTCGGTCATCGAACTTATTTCGGTTGCATCGCCGAGAGGAATACCGGTGCCGTGCGTTTCGACCAGGCCAACGCTACCGGGATCAACGCTTGCGTAACTATAAGCTCGGTGCATCGCCAGTTCCTGGCCCTGTGAACTGGGTGCCAGCAGACCCTTGGCACGTCCGTCGCTGGACGAACCGACACCCTTGACCACCGCGTAGATACGGTGTCCATCTCGAATGGCATCATCCAGACGCTTTATAACCATCATGCCTATGCCTTCACCAAGCATGGTTCCATCGGCCTCGGCATCAAAAGGGCGTAACTGCGGGTGGCGTGACAGAGCATTAAGCTGCGTGAACAACATGTGAATCACGGGAGGCGTTGAAATCTGTACCGCCCCAATGAGGGCCGAATCGCAACGTCCAGTGACCAGGTTCAGAATCCCCGTTTCCAGAGCAATAAGCGCCGAGGCACAAGCGGCGTCTACAGTAAAATTCTTCCCACCCAGATTCATACGATTGGCGATAATGCCGGTCATAACGCTGGAGGCCAGACCCGAGGCAGTTTCGGAATTAAACGGGGGCAGGCTACTCTTCAGGGATTGCTTGAGATGAGCGAGATCGTCCTTGCTTAACTGTGGTTGCAAGTCCTTCAACAGGTCGATCGTCTGATCGATAATAAACCCATGCTGTAATAAATTTACATAACCACTATTCACAAAAGTACCGCGACCAAGAATTATGTCGAATCGATCGCGATTAAATGGCAAATCGGGAAAACCGGCATCAGTAAGAGCTGCGTCGGCCACTTTCAGGGCCATGAAATGCTCAGGTTCCGCACCTTCGACACTGATAGGCATAATTCCATACTTAAGCGGACTAAAGGTGGCCAGGTCATCGATATATCCGCCCCGTCGACAGTAAATTCGATCGTTTACATTTACCTCGGGATCAAAAACATCGTCGATTAGCCTGTCTGGCGGTGGATCACTGATCGCGTCAACCTTGCCAACGATATTCTGCCAATAGCTGTTGAGGTCGGGGGCTTTAGGAAAAATGCACCCCATCCCGACAATAGCAACATCTTTACACTCGCTATGGTTTTTTTGTTTTTCAATTGACACAAGAATTTACCATTTCCCCCGGTGCACAAAACTACAGTAAATTAAAACACGCTTCCCATCCTGACCTTTGCGGGCAAGAACGGACAGGACTCGCCGCGCACATATAGCCATAACACCTGGGCGTCACTCCACTGTGTCAACGGTCACATCCCTTTATTTTTATTAATGTTTTGCCTCTATAGCCGAATGTATTCCTACATCTACAACAGGTATGTAAACTTCCGCAATATCAACGGGCATCGAATCATCCTTATTCCTGGTTTTATCAATGCGTAGTTCCTGTTCTACGGCCTTGAGTACCTGCTCAAACATCCGCAGATAACGAGGATCTTCTATTTCTGCAGCCTCGGTAACCAGGCTATCATCCCTTCGATCACTCTTCAGATTACTATCGGTTACCACGGCCTCCGCAATCTCTAGCAATTGTGATTTATCCTGCTCGGAAAGAGCGCCAATATCCTCTCCCTTGCTGACGATAAATTCTTTGAAAATTCTCATCAGGATAAACTCGATATCTATTTTATCGATAAGGGAATCTACAACACTACCGTAAACCGTTGGGAAAAACTCCTCGTAGGATTCTTTAAATTCTCTCGAGAGTAAGGTTTTTTCCTGCTCAATTTCCAGAACAAAATCCCCGGACTCCTCAAGATCAATCTGCTGCTGAATCGAAGCTCGCAATTTCGGACGACTCGAATAGCCATACTGTCGCATGATTATTCGCATTACCCTCGCCATCAGAAACGGTGCATTTTTGCGCGCATACCAGATAATTCCCCAAACGACCTTGCGCGCCTTACTATCGAGCGAGAACAACAGGAAATAGTAGAACTGAAACAACCGATCCCACTCAATTTTCCGTTTTGGTACATTTGGTTCATTCTTCACACTAGAGATAAAACCCTTTATCCGAATTGCAAAATTCTCCCAGCTGTAAATTTTCTCGATAAGCTCCAAATATCCGGCGTGTAACTCGGTCCGGGTCATGTTTTTGGGTAAAAGATTTGTCGTGCCGGGGTTTCCATAGTAGCGGCCTTCCTTGTTTCCTTTTAGAAGCCTGCCATCGTCTTTCATCCGTTGCCAAAGACGGGTTCCGGGAGGCGCCATTAAAACTCGAATCGATGGAACTACGAGGTGTGCGTCCTGGACAAATTCGAATTGCTCTTCGAATATATCCTTCTCGTCCTGATCAAATCCCACGATAAGGGAACCGCGCACGGCCATACCATAAGATTGAATCTTTCGGATATCCTGAACCAGATTACTACGAAAGTTTTGTGGTTTGTTTGTTTCTTTAAGGCTCTCCTTGTTGGGCGACTCGATTCCAACAAAGATTTCCACAAAATTCGCATCAGCCAGTAATTGCAGAATATCCTCACTATTGGCGATATTGATCGTGGCCTCACTGGCAAACGCCAGTGGATGCTCCAGTGTCCTATTGAATTCGATAAGCCGTTTTAGTAGCTCTTTGGCGAAACTTCGGTTGCCGTAAAAATTATCATCACAAAACACAATTCTGCGCACCCCAATTTTCTGCAGATTAGCAACCTCCTCGACGACTGTTTCAACCGGTTTATGGCGGTATCCGAGGCCAAAAAGATAACTGACATCGCAGAATTCGCAATCAAATGGGCACCCCCTTGAGGTCTGTACCGCACCGACCAGATAGTGATCTTTCAAATGTGCCACGGAGTCCCAATCAGGTGGAGTTGTCAATGAAAGGTCGAGAGGTTTAACCTGACGATACTTCTTCTGATAATTGCCGTTCTCCCAGTCCTCGAGGAATTGGGGCCAGGTCAATTCGGCCTCTCCCAGAAACAGGATATCGAAATCATCGTAATGATTTTGTGGTGCGCTAGAGATACCCGGACCACCGATGGCAACCAGGATATCCAGGCTTCGAAAATATTTTGCGACTTCATGCGCGCGTGGCAGATGAACCGTGTACCCGGTAATTCCCACAAGGTCATAGGAACTGGCATCGGGTTTTGTCTCGACAAGACCCTGAACTGACTCATCCCATAAATCTACATGATAATCATCAGGCGTCAGTCCGGCTACTGTTGCTATATGTAGCGGCATTAAAAAGCTTGAAACCTTTGAAAAAGGAAGCTTTAGATATGCCTGGTCCTGTGTCAGATCGAAGCGCAATGGCAAAGGTGCTACTAATAGAATCCGTTTCATGTCGTGGCTCCTCGTTTTACAAAGTTTAAGTTGTTATATAAGAATGAAATCATAGCTTTACCCCAATAGAGGATATATGTACATGCAATGCCGCTCATCCCATTAATCGCTCTTACGACAGGATGCCAGTAAATAGTATTTCACATCTGGTACCCGCAAATAAGTGTGATGAAGACGGTTTTTCAATTCTTCCGCGTTGATCAGGCCTTCTAGAAACTCCTGATGGAAATAATTCACTGCATGCCAATAATGCCGATGCCAACTTTGTTCTGTTGCGTCTTCAACCTGTACTCGGCCGAATCCAGCATCCTGAAGAAGGTGTTCGTATTCGGCTAAATCCTCGATATAGTTTTGTTCGGTTCGGGTCTCACGACGTCCTTCGGCTTCCCGTGTCATCAGGAAATCACTTAAGACGAGAGTCCCACCAGGTTTTAAGACTCTCAGTGCCTGTTCGAGGAACTGTCGTCGCGTAAAAAAGTGAAAGGCGGCTTCAACACAAATGATGTTATCCAGACTTTCGTTGGGGAACGTCAGTTCTGTTGCACTCATTAACTTAAAGTCACAAGCAGGTGCATTTATGCGCGCTAATTCCAGCTGTTTTTCTGAAATGTTTATGCCGACGATCTTCTCGGGGGAGAAATGCCTTGAAAGAAATGCGGTGGTTTCGCCTTTTCCGCAGGCTACGTCCAGGATGTTACCCTGCGTGTCAGGTAAGAATGCAAGAAGCTTTGTCATCAAATTTTCACAGGCTTCCTTTTGGTTCTCGGTATCTACTTCCCAATAACCGAAATTTAAAAAATCGCTGTGTCCATAGTAGTCATTGACATCGGTCCAATCGCATAATTGATCGTAACGATTTATGATGTAGTCTTCCATTTCTCCTGCTTCATTCATTAAAACAGCCCCCATAAGTTACCTGTAGCCAGTAGTCGTCCAGCGTAATGAATTTTTTATCGTTACCGAGGCCTGATTGAAAGGCTCTAGATAAATAAACACCATGAATATATAGTTTTTATCAAAGCCCCGTTACTAACTTATTAATTTCTTATACAGGGAACGAATATCTCGATCGATAATTCAACAAACCAATCATACTTTAATACCATGCTCCAGTAATGGTATCACCCGAATGGGTTAAATACCTGGCAATTTAAGCCTGATAAACACTAGTTTATGCAAGGATAATTACTTGGATTTACCCTCATAAAAAGGTAGGTTAAGGCCTGCCTTACGCGGATTTGTATGTATCTGAAAAAATATGAGTTGTACTGGGGAATTAGCCAGGTACAGGCTTGGTAGTGCCATTCTGAGGTGAAATCACCGATGGTTCCGTCTAAATCACGGCAGCCAGGACCAAACATCTACCCTGAAAAAGCGCAGTACCGGTCTTGCGAGTGCCTTCCATAAAATTCCATTTTTCACAATGATACGTGCCGATCCCGACATCCCTGGAACCAGATTTTCCTGGTACTCATACAGGTTGGCATAAATTCGAATCTTCCTATCCTCTTCGTGACGTTGAATCTGCTTAAGCTGTGCTTCGCGATCTGTACGAATTAGATCAATCTCGAAATCTGCTGCATCTATTGCCGTGTTTGATACGTAGCGGACTTCACCCTCCAGAAGTCGCCCATCCAGTCCTCGTAGACGAACCTTAATAGGCATCCCTGGCCTGATTTGGCCAACAGCAGATTCTTCGGCAGCAATCTCGACTTGCAATGATGTCGTGTCGTGGATGATCAGAATTAGATCACCTGCTTCTACAGTCTGACCAACACGTTCCTGGACATTTGATGTCACCACTTGTCCCGCTACGGTGGTTCGAATTTCACGTAAAGAATACATCTCATTGTAATGTCGCAGTAACGCCTCAAGCCTTTCCATATTGGCTTTGAGTGCACGAATTTCAGGGTCTCTGGCACCCTTAATAAGCTTTAAGTTATTTGCTTTAGATGCTGCAAGATTACTGGCCGCTTCATCTCGATTCCGGCGTGCAAGACTTAGTGCCTGTGCACTGGTATGATTATCCTTTTCCAGCTTATTATATCGTACAACCTCTGATCGGTAGTATTCAAGCTGAACTCCATATGTTCTAACCTGCTCCCTGGCAATCGTAAGATCTTCTCTACGGACCCCGGATTTGAGGAGTTCGAGATCAGCTCTGGACCGCTCAAGCTCGGCTTGTGTTGTCGCGACGTTTACCTTCTCCTGGCGTCCTGCCATAGTGACGATGAGCCCCCCCTCCTCAACCCAATCACCTTCGGTGATATGAACCTCCAGGATTTCATCGTTTAACTGTGCTCGAATTCCGTGCTGTTTGGCAGGTATTAACCTGGCTTTACCTCCAATCTCGTAGTTGTAGGGTATGAATCCCATGGCTACGACAATTCCGAGAAATGACAAACGTAACAACCATCTGGTAAATTGGCGACCAATTGTTTTTACTAAAAATTGATGCCATTTCATATTTGGCAATTTATCATTGATTGAATCCCTGAACCACAAAACTAACAAAGTGGCCGCAATCAATACTCCGAGACCTTCTAATCGGGATATGACTAGCCAGCTTAATAGTCCTATTATGATTAAAAACCATAAGAACTGAAATACATATATACTCAGCCCATACAGTCGCAACCAAAACCTCTGGTGATCGCTACAGGCTCTGGGGCCTGGCTTATAGGTAACAAAAGCTCGAGCTTCTGCCATTGCCCAGTCCCTAAGATTTGCGGTGCGAAACAGGTAAGCCAAGATAATGTATCCATCACCTTTTCCGAAAATGTTAGCCATTACCAGAAACCCAAAAAATGAGCTCAGTATCAGCAGTAAATATGTCATTGAAAGCACCGAGTATTCCGGAGCCAACATCCATGCAATTGTTGCCATAGACGCGAATACAAGATTGACCCAAAGACGTATGGACATCATCGTCCACCTGCCACGCCTAGACATTTTGCTCAGCACGTTCTGATTTTCACAATAGAAATATGGGAAAATATGTCGGAAGAAGAAAACACCAAAACAACCAATGTTCCCACCATAATTACGACTGGCAGCACCAACCAGTATTTCACGAGGCAAGGTAACGAGAAAAGTATTGCCCAGTACCAGGATCAGAATCCATTGCAGTGCATCATCTGAAACCAGAGTAAGCTGGTTTATCCAGTAGTCTGAAAAATTGATAAGAGCGGTAATCGCAATCGTAGCCAATGCAAGCGCAGGAACTACAACAATTGGGTGAATCACCCAGCCAATCAGATCGGCGAGCAGATCAAAACGACTATTTAGGACGGGGTTTGCTCTGTGCCAGGATTTTCCCGGAGTCGGCGCCAGAGAAATCCTGTATTCAGAATCATCGGGAGGTTTAACCAGGCCTAATTCAATTATGTGGTTAAGAAATTCCCTGAGTTGCCTTTTCTGTAGTTCCCTACCAAAACGACTAGAGTAATCGCGACGAATTTCCTCCAGTGAACGAGTACCGTCCATTTGCTTGAGTAGATATATTTCTCCACGACTGCATTCAAACCGTTGACTCGATGTTTTATCAACAATAACAAAACGCTTTGGCCCGATTTTTAATATTTCAGGTTGTCGACACAGGCTGGGCTGCATACGCTATTTGACTAAGTATTTCCTTCGAGAGACCACAGTGTATATTATGGCTAGGTGATGTTGTATACAATATAGCACAGGATTCTAATCCGCTTGTTATGCTTAACCTGTTGATCTATTTGTAAAAGGAACCCAGACAATCAATATTCTGTATTTGCTGGAACGAATCTGGGGAAAGCCAGGGAATACACATAAAGATGAAGTATGTACCGCTCATGCAAACCTGCCTTGAGTGTAGCTCGAATTAATTCAAGGACTATGATATGGACGAATTTATCCCCCGTCTAAAAGACGTTAGCACTGGCAATTTGTCGCGATTGCAAGTTGTACAGGCGTATGTGGAAAAGGGCGAAATTGCGCAGGCTCTCGCCGAATGCTTATTGATAATTGAACATGACCCTGAGTTCGCACTGGGGCATTTGTTCCTTGCATGGATAAATCTTATAGGAGGAAGAAATGATGAGGCGATCGAGGCATGCAAACTAGCACTGCATCTTGATCAAACAGCATCCAAGGCATATTTAATTCTAGCTTACATTGATGCAGAAAATAGTGATCTTGAAAGTGCGATCGCCAGATGTAAGCTTGCAATTGAAAATGATCCTGAGGATTGCTTCGCATATCTCATGTCAGGCAACTATTATGTTGAGATGAAAAATCACACACAAGCGATTATCTGTTTCCAAAATGCGGTGAAAATCAATACCCAACTTCCAATTGCACATTTAAAATTGGCCAGCGTTTTATTAGATCAAGGCAATGAGTATGAAGCGTTGCTCGAAGTGAATAAATCATTGCAGCTCAATCCGACAGCTGCTCGTTCACACCAGCTGCTGGGCGATCTTTATTTTGCCAAGAAGAAATTTAATATTGCTCTTAAGGAATACAAAAAGGCGGTTGAGCTCAACCCACAACTCAATGATGGATACCAAAAAATTGGCGAGACTTACCTTAAGCTCGGACAATTTGGGTTGGCATTGCCCAGTTTTCGCCAGGCGATTATGATAAACCCGAAATCCGCTGAAGCACATTATTGCCTTGGAATGATTTATACAGAGTTTGGTTGGGAAAAGACGGCGCTCGATGAATATATGGCGGCCCTCGATCTGGATCCGGAAATCCCATCACTTCATCCTGGAACTGCCGCACTATATGACAAGTTCAAGTCGAATAATTAAAGCTCGTATAGATCAGAAATACTACCTTTCCTGTAAAAATGACCGGGGCAGCACAACAAACCAACAATTCAAAAGCTAAGCAGGGACTAGCCGCAGGTAATTTTCGTCATATTTCTGTGCGTGGATTTGGTGATGCATACAATTCATATCCACATTCGATGGCGTGGTTCAGGGACCATTTATACGTTGGAACAACGCGTGCCGTGCTCGCGCATCGTGGTCGATGGTGCGAGATGGAGGGAAGTATTGGCTGGAGTGAAATTACCTGGCCAGTACGGACTCCTGAAAGTTCTTTTGATTTTGATTTGCGTGCTGAAATATGGCGTTATTCACCAAAAAACGATTCCTGGGTCAGGGTCTACATTGCGCCGCTGGTAAAAGGCAAAGATGGCTTCGATGTGCCACGAAGCATATCCTTCCGGGCAATGCTTGTTTTTAAGGGCCACAGTGATCCTGCCCCTGGTCTTTATGTGCCCACCATGGGAAGCCACCAAAATCCGGAAGCACTAATGCTGAGATCAGTGGACGGGACTCACTTTGAAGAAGTTACCGAGCCAGGGATGCGCTTCCCGCAAGCATACAGCCCCCGTGGCGTTCGTGCACTGACTGAGTATAAGAACCTTATGTTTACTGCGCCCGCTGTTGGTGCAAAGGCGCGTGAATCCAACACTGCGGGTCATATGGTGATCGCCGTAAATGCCGATCCTGCCAGAGATGAATGGCGACTGGCCTGTGAACCCAATTTCGGTAACTCAAACAACCTGACAGTTTTTGACATGGCAGTATTTAGTGGTTGTCTATATGCAGGAACCATGAACCCGAATGAGGGGTTTCAAATCTGGAAGACAACTGCCGAGGGTAATCCACCTTATCAATGGAAGATGGTTTTGAATAGAGGGGCATACCGTGGCAAGTTGAACCAAATCGCCATGACTTTGACCACTTTCAATGGACATCTGTATGTAGGTAGCTGTGTACAGAGAGGAGGATATGACCCAGACAATAAAGTGGGCCCAGCGGCATCTGAGATCATACGAATTCACCCTGATGACAACTGGAACCTGGTGGTGGGTGAACCTCGCTATACCCCCGATGGCCTGAAAGTCCCCCTGAGTGGTCTGGGACCCGGATTTGGAAAATTTTCCGCGGGGTATCTTTGGTCATTATGCGTCCACGAGGGATGGCTTTATGCAGGGACTTTCGACTGGTTGATGTCACTGCCATATAAAAATACCGACAACTGGCCAGAAAACATTCGAAGAACTTTCAGCTATGCAGGTATCGAAGATTTAATCCTTGACTACGGGGGTTGTGACATATGGCGTACACGGGACGGTTGCCTATGGATACCAGTGACCCACAATGGCTTTAATAATTTTTACAACTATGGTGCGCGAACCATGGTCTCTACACCTGATGGTTTGTTTGTCGGCATGGCCAATCCATTCGGCCCCGAGGTCGCAGTAATGCGTAAGGCGGGTTGGAGGTATGAGGAAAATCCACGCGGCGGGCTCGAAATCTGGTTGGGATCTCGGGACATTCATTCTGCAAGACAACAACCAATAATTAATTCGACTACTAATTCCGGTGATGTAAACCTGAGCGTTTCACTTGAGTTGGACGGAAGTGTGGAGGATGACGCACTAACTATAGTGCAGCACTTCTGTGGATCTACCGGGTATAGCCATCTCGGTTACTGGCGAAAAAACCTTGCCCATGGACTGGATGCCTGTGAAAACTTGCTTGCCGAAGTGCTCGCTTTTATACCGGATGAGGCAAACACAATTGTTGATTTGGGTTGTGGGTCGGGCGCTACAACAAGTTTTTTACGAAAGCGTTTCCCGGCAGATTCAATTAAAGGCTTAACATCAGATCCAAAGAAACTTCGTACCTGTCGTGAGACTGCTGGCGAGATATCTTTTTCCAGGATGAATCCCGGAAAACTTAAACTTGCCTCACAATCGACCGATAGTGTCATATGGATATCTGGCCAGGATATACTCGACCGTAGAGACAAGCTTATCGCGGAAGCCTGTCGCATATTAAAACCCGGAGGCCATCTCGCCTGTTTCGAAACCATCTCTCCAAATACAATAATTGACGAGACATGGCCACCAAAAGGCGAGGCCGTAAATATATACGAGGCTAGGGAAATTTATGAAAAAATACTTGTCGACGCCGGATTTAAAGAGATTCGAATTTTTGATGTTACCGAAGTAACCCGCACATTAACCATCGAGTGTTTCAATTTATTCGTCACCCCGCACAAACTATCCAAACAAGTGGATGATGAGATGATCGAGGCGGCACGAGAACTCCTGTTTGGAATAGATCCCATGGTATGTCTGCTTATTTCTGCGCTGAGAGGATAAATTCTTCGTCAGGCTGGCGCGACGTGAGTTCAAACATTCAAATCGGGAAATCATTTTGACGCTCTTAGATCGGAACTTTCTCGCTAGATTTTCCAAACTGGAAAATTATGGCGTCACTATCTCGATCACTATTGTGTCACCGGACAGTAGTTCAACATGACCGCAACATCGTCAGTAGCAATATTTGCCAGGACAATGTCCAGACTTCCATCACCGTTCAAGTCACGCATCATGATTGCATGGGGTAGCTCACCCGGTAGAAATCCCCCTAGCGAGCCATAGCGTATCTCCGGGGCAAAACTACCATCGCCATTGTTCAGTAAAATTGAAAGATCATTGCTCCAGTAATTGGGCGTGCCGATATCGGAATAACCATCATTATTCAAGTCACCAACACCAACAGCCACCGGGCCATTGCCAGTGGCATATTTGATCTCAGGCCCAAAAGTACCGTTGCCATTGTTCAATAGAATTGAAATATCATCGTCCGGGCCACCACCACCACCCCCTGCGCCACTCCAAAAGTTGGTCACGACCAGATCCAGGCTGCTATCACCATTAAAATCATGAACAGCAATTTCCGCGGGCCCGTTACCTACGCCATAACGTATTTCTGAACTGAAACTGCCATCACCTTGATTTAACAGCACCGACAGGTCCGCACTTGCAGAATTAGCCGATACCAAATCCTGATACCCGTCATTGTTGATATCCCCAGTTGCTACTCCATGCGGCGCATCGCCTACTTCATAACGCACCTCGTTTGCAAAACTACCGTCGCCCTCGTTAAACAGAATCGACAGATAATTACTTGTAGAAAATGGCCATGCGAAATTTGACACAATCAGGTCCGAATTGCCGTCATTGTCAAGATCACTCGTGGTAACAACCGTAGGCAGATCACCTACTGCATAACGTATGTCATCGGAAAAGCTGCCATCTCCATTGTTTAACAAGATGGAAATATCGCCACTAGCGCCATTAGCCACGGCCAGGTCCGGATCACCATCGCCATCCAGGTCCTGTATAGCGACAGATCGAGGTCCATCTCCCACAAGTAGACGGGTCTCGTTTACAAAAGTGCCAATACCGCTATTGAACAATATTGAAACATCGTCGCTATAAACATTTGCCACGGCCAAATCGGGGAAACTATCGCCGTTTAAATCCTCAACTCCTACCGCGCGAGCACCATTCCCGACGCTATACGCGTTAGCGGTAAATATTGGTGGTGCACACAAACCGCCATCAAAAACTGAATCAACCACCATACCCAGGAATTCATTGTCGGACCAACTGGTATCACGGTCACCTAATCGAACTACAACAATATCGAGGCTCGGAACAACAAAAATTCTGCGCTCACGTAAACCCCTGGCAGCAAATGCATCTGCGGGAACATCGGACCATTGGGTCTTGTTCGTGTTTAACCACCAGAGATGACCATAGGAAGGATTGAGCGACTGTGATGGACTTACTGATGACAATACCCAGTTTCGATCGATAAGTTGTGAATCTTCCCAAACACCTTCTCTTAAGTAGAGATATCCAAACTTGGCAAACTCGCGTGCTGAAGCGACAACGCCCTTCCAGGTAAGCGTATTTCCCACCTGGTCGGTCAACCACCAGGTATTGGACATACCAATCTGAGTCCATAGATTTGTGCGCGCATAGGCACTCGGCTGCAGACCCGTCACGTTATGAATTAATTCTGACAATACCTGGGCTCCCCCATTGTGGTACATCCAGTTTGCCTCGGGAGGATTGTCCAGAGGCAATGCAAGTGAAAAAGCATTCTGGTTTCGGGCGAGCGGAAGAATGTAGAGATCAGAATAAAAATCCCAGTGCAGGCCAGAATTCATGCTTAGCAGATGCTTGATTTGCACTTGATCATGAGGTTGACCGCTCCATTCAGGTATGAAATCTGCCACTGGTTGATCCGTATTCAAAATCAACCCATCATCGATTAACATGCCGACAAGCGCACTAGTCATACTTTTTGCAATAGAAAACCCGCTTTGCTGTGTTTGCTCAGTCCAGCCATCTGCATACCACTCGCTGACAATGTAGCCGTTACGAATCACTAACACCGCTTTGGAATTTTTACCTTCGGCGTATTGAGTTGCAAGATTTAGCTGTGCCGCGTTCATGCCTTGTGCAAGTGGCGTAGAAACCGACCAATTTGTGGTTGGCCACGGCGCGACTGCCGCGGGCCTGGAAGCTGATAAGATTGCTTGCATCGTCGAATCGACCGTATCACCGGTATCGTCAGCGCGTAATGACTGTGGAATTATCCCAACAACAAGCATACAGAGCATGACAAACGCGCAAAGAACTGCGCTGCTGCTGTTATGCCACCCCTCTGCTACAGAGCTCGAGTGGCCCGCGTTTACAATCCGCATCGGCTTCTTTTGTTGAGGAATTACTTTAGTCATTTACAACTTTCTCTAAGTCTATCCTAGTTTCCAAATTCGTCACAAATTTGAGCCCGCAACACTTCTATGAATTGCCCAACAACAGAGTCATCAATGCATTCTCCAACATAACTGATCACAAGCGTCAACATACCATTGACCGTAGTCGCCCCAACCGTCTTTTCAAAAAACTCGTTAGTTCCAGGGTAAAAGAATACATTTTCCAGCTCCAAATCACCGTAGTCCTGGCTAAATTCAAGTTGTGCAAGATTAGTGAGCACCAATCCTCGTTTGGCTTCTTTTCTCTTCTCCGCCTCCATGTCAGCAAGCATATCTTTTCGACTACAGAACTCGGATAGCTTTTTATATCTTTGTTGCTGCGGACGCACAAACTGACCAAAACGCTTAAACTGGACTGCATCAAGTAATGTCGGTTCGATACAATCAAATCTGGCTAACTGGAGTAATATTTTTTCCGCGGCTGTATATTGCCGGATCTTCTCGTGCAGCAGACGAGCCTGGTGCCAAAGCGGCTGATTGGCTTGATACCTAAACTCGAACATTGCCCCGGCCGCGTATAGGCCCATGGCTTTGTCCGGAGACCGCTCCATGAATTTTCTAGTACTAACTGCAGTACCAGTACGGTGAAGGTAGTCTTCTGAATCCCCCTGTACATGATATTGAGCGCGAAGAAGGCAGATCAGCAAACCGGTATTGACCGTAACCTGTTCGTCGCGACAACATTGCAACAGTCTGGTAGTCTGGCTTTTTGTGAATTCTAAGCTCAGCGCATTAAATGAAAAATGCCTCCAAAATGACTGGAACAAATCCCTGTAATCGTCTTCATCAAATAGTACCTTTTGTTTTGCCCATGCATCGTTTAAATCATTAACGGTCGACTGCAGGTTTTTCAGATTAAACGAGATATCCTTGCGAAAATTTTTCCTTTCGGCAGGTACCGGGTCTGGGAGCACCTCAATTTCCCTGTCAGGGTGTGCGAGATTATCAAGAATATCCTGTGCGAGATACGCCAGTGAAAGTCCATCGCAAATTATGTGATGGCAAATAATGATGATATCTACCGTATCCGGAGTGCGTAGCAAGGTAAACCGCACTGGCGACTGCCTGGCAAAATCAAACGGGAGTCGATGCGAATCGAGTGATGCTTGAATCCAATCCTGCGCCGAATGACGGGCTATCTCATCGATTTCGATATCACCGACATCTTCTGATGTGAACCATGCGTTCCCCGCTTCGTCAACAGCGATACAAGTTTGCAACAGGCGATGCCGTTGTTGCACCTTCTTGAGGCTCTCGCTGAATTGTTTCGTACTAAGCTCGCCTCGAATTCTTAGAACCAATATCACATTTGAATTGGGCGCCCGCAAAAAGCGGCGTTCCAACGGAATCAGATTTCGTCGATAAGCCTCAAGTTTCTTGATTGGTTCCATTTCGCGATTGAACTCTGTTGATGTGGTCTTGCCGACAGCTAGAATACAAGTTCATTCTTCCCCTTTACTCACGCCTATTTTTCCGGCGTTCGGCTTCAATTCGCGCAAAAATATTTAACGATTCCCGTTTAAGGTGTTGTTTTTCGGTCACTTTCTCGCCAAATTCAATATAGTGACCGGCTTTACTACTATACATTTGCCAGCGCGGTAAACCCGGGCCATTCGGATCGCCATTTTTGGCAAAATTGATCCAATAGCTACTGACTACATCGGCAAGCGTACGATCACGTTCTTCAACCCTGCTTCGCCCTCGATCGAGACTGTTAAAAGCAAACCGTATCTCGCTACCATGCCATGCGCCAAGCCTCTTACCTAAAAAGTCGTTACGTACATACGAGAAAAAGTAAAGCCAGGCCTTACTTTTGGCTGCTTCCATATTAACTGCTATCGAACGCATCGGTGCAGCGCAATTCATATCCCCGGAAATATAATTCAGTACATCCTTGGGATTAGTTTTCTCGGAATCTAGTGAATAGACACCGATGACCTGATCGGCATATTTCGGGAAGGCCTCCTTTATATAATATCGTGCGCCACGAACCGAAATATTTTTGGCTTTCTGAAGAAACAAGGTCCCTTCATCTGCGTTCGATCCAACTATCACCGGGACCCTATGCATGCGTTGCTGATCGAAAAGATCCGATGGATCGTCAGGAACGACCCAACCATCGGCGACTGGCTCAAACGGGAAGCCATTCTTCTTCTTTTTCGAAGATATGCTCATGCCAGCCAGTGCAGGTTTCGCCACCGCAAATATTTCATCTACGGTTTTGGCTCGCATATTCGCAATCGGATCCTTGGCCTTACTACTTCCCAGTTGTTTGGCGATTTGTTCGCCCACTTTTTCCATCCCCGGGCGCTGATACCAGCTTTCGCGCAGATGCTGAATGGGCCGATATACGGCGCTACTCTGCATAATGGCACCGTGGAACAGACCTTTAGACTGAGGACTTATCAGTAAATGAGCAACACTTCGGCCTCCACCGGATTCTCCGAAAACTGTTACCCTGCCTGGATCACCTCCAAAAGCTGCAATATTTTCCTGAATCCACCCTAAAGCTGCAATCTGATCAAGTAATCCATAATTCCCCGAAACCCCGTGTTTCGATTCCTTTGATAGCAAAGGATGAGCGAGGAAACCTAGAGGCCCTATCCGATAGTTAAAAGTCACGACCACCACATTCTTTCGAGCTAAATCCTGCCCGTCATAAAAATTATCGGATGCAGAACCAGAAATAAACCCTCCGCCGTGTATCCAGACCATGACCGCTAACTTATCGGTGTTTTTTTTGGCTGGCGTCCAGACATTGAGATATAGACAGTCTTCTGCCATTTTTTTATATTTGGTAAAAGTAAGCTTGGACATATCGGGTTGAGGGCAGGCAGGGCCGAAAGCCTGTGTCTTCTTTACACCTGCCCATACCTTAACAGCTTGAGGCGGTTTCCAGCGTAATTTACCAACAGGAGGTGCCGCAAAGGGAATGCCCTTGAACATGCGTATACCAGATTTCAGTTGAAGGCCCAGGACCTCACCAGATTTTGTCGTGACGCTTAAATTGTCACCGCCAGAGCTTCCAGCTGAAACATGACTGCACGCGAGTATCGATACGGCGATCAAAGCACTTATCGCTATCGCTAATGTCAGGCCATAGCCGCATACAGGTGCTAACCCGTTTGAAATCCTGTTTGTGTAGTTTCTGCCCATTCTCGCCTCGATAGACACCGTGATTATACCTATTCCGCAACACACCCTGCGTGTGTCGGGTATATCGTAAACATGCAAAAAACGATAACCGACTAAAATAGCACCGAACTGAAATTGCGGTATTTACCTCTGAGCCTGCTCCAAAATTCAACCCTGGGCAACCTTATTAAAATCACTACTACCCGCACCTTCGAGGCGCTCTATCTTGCCGAGAATTTCGCCATCCCGAACAAATATTGCTTCTGCCTTGTAGGTTTGCTCACCCGAGGTAGAGTCCATCCGTATATAAACATCGAGCGGTTCATTGCCCATGGGTCCATAGCAGGAATAGCTTGACACCGCATTCGGCAACGACGTGCTGTTATGCTGAGCCCGCGACCACAAAATTGCGAGTTGCGGGGCACAATCGAGCACCAGTGGATTAAAAATCCAGCCCTGGCCACCATTAATCAATTTATCCATGCCAGATGTCGTGGGTTGTACAGACGCATCGATTCCACTGTTGTCACAACCCTGGATACTGCTCACTGCGTGAAAAGAAGGCCCATGGAACAACCAGTTCTGGTATGCCTCGTCCACCGGTTTGGGGAAACTACCCTTGATATGCTCAAAGTCAGATAACTTGGGTGCATGCGGTGCTTCGAGCGCAAGGATTACACTGGCCTGGTAAAAAGGAGGGGTTTCCTTGAGCGGATCAAACACACTCACTTGCCACTCGGCACTTTCAGCAGATTGCTGGACAGATTTAGCTCTCACCAGAATCTCGCGATAACCAGCGCCGATGACTACGCCATTAAACAAACGCAGGTTATCCAACCGGGTGACAACCCAGTCTGGCGCGGAAAGAGCTGCGACTTCTGCCATGAGTTCCATAACAAAGGTAAGCGGCAACACGGATTTTTGATCGATTCTATGATCGAGCAGATAACCATGACTTCTTTCATCCAGTACAACTCGTGCGAGGATACTTCCATCCGCCAGGCGATATACGGATTGATCCTGTAACAATGGAGTACGCGCTATCAGGTGCTGACTCCCGGGCGTGAGCTTGTTCCAGCTACCGGGGCCAAGCAGAACCCTTACCGGGCTTTTGTTGCTTGCCTTTATTTCTTCCCAGGCCACCCTGGCGCCACCTTCAATCGTAACCATACCTACACCGCGGGAATAAAACTGCTGTTTCACTTCTTCTTTCACCATGCCCGCACCGGTCCAGGGTCCCCAGTTCATGGCGGCGACTTTGGACTGTACCAAGGACTGCATGCGACGTGCCATACGGTTCAGTATTTCGTTGGCCGAGGCATAATCGCCCTGCCCTGGATTACCGAAAAATCCAGCTGTCGATGAAAACAGCATCAGCAGTTTCAATTGCTCCAGATCGAGCACCTGTATCAGGGTTAAAACCGGGTTTAGTTTTGTCTGCATTACACGATCAAATGATTCCGAAGTTTTATCGACTATGTAGCGGTCTTCAATAATTCCGGCTCCATGAATAACGGCTGTAATCACCCCCAGTCGTTGTTGCACATCCGTTACCACTTCGGTTAACGACGCTGGATCGCGAATATCACAACTCAGGTACTCCGCCCTTGCACCCGTTAAACCGATTGCTTCCAGGGTTGCGTGTATTTCGCGATTGGCGAGTAAAACTTTGAGCTCAGCCTCGATATCCCTGGGTGACAACTTGACACCCTGATCGTGAGCCCTGCTAATCAGGGCGCGTCTCAGTTCGACGGGATCAGAATGACTGCGCGTCTCCACATCTTCCTCACTCGGTTCGGGCGAACGACCAAGCAATATCAGTGTTGCCTTCGATTGGGCCGCAGCAAACTTGGCGACCTCAGCGGTAATACCTCTAGCGCCCCCGGTCACCAGTACAATATCGTCCGAATCGAGCGGTCGGCTTAAGTCTTCGCTATCGGCCAGCAATTCTTCGTGTACAGGTAGCAAGGCAAAGCGTTTGTCGTCACGATAACCGACTTCGATGAAATCATGATTGCCTAGCTCGATCAGAATCTTATCTACGCCCGGCAATTGATCAAAATCGGCAGCGTGAAAGTAGTTCGCCGGCCACTCTTTGGCGGCAACCTTGATCAGGCCAGCGATACCACCCCGCCACGGGTACTGGCATTCAGGATTTGATGCACTGTCGAAGTCACCACCTCCGTGGGTACCACACAGGATAGAGACGGGTTCGGTTTCGCGATTATCCAGTTCAGGTGCCATGGCCTTGAGCAAATAGAGCAGGCTATTGATTTCACGGTGAACAAATTGATCCCAGGTATGTGCATCGATGCCCGGAAATTCGGGTGCCGTAGATAATGGCACCAGGTGAATTAGTGCGGCAATGGGTCCGAGCCTGTTTCTAGCGCTATCCACCGCAATTAAGGTATTCATTGGCGATTCGAGGTCCTGTTCACTGAGCAGGACGCAATTACCACCCCCGGCGGAAATATTATCGATAAGCTGCTGACTTAGTCCCAAGCCGTCATCGGTTAACAATATGGTTCCGGTGGGGATGCTCCAATTTTTTATCGATGCGAGATCGGCGGAAAAGGCACGCACAACGCAGCGTGGGCATTTTTCAACACCCTGGGTGATACCAGCGATCGCGGGATCGGAAACTTCACCCTGGTCATCAAAGCCGATGGCAGCGGCGGAATCTGCCGGTGCGACGAAATCACCGATCACGTCGAGGATGTCCTGCATGCTGCGCACTTCGGCCATGCGATCGATGTAGTTCTGGGTCGGCTCCTGCATCTCGGGGCATACCGCACGGCGGAAGGCGGCAATGATCTCGACCCGTTTGATCGAATCGACGCCGAGGTCTGCCTCGAGGTTCGCATCGATGTCGAGCATCTCTGGCGGGTAGCCGGTGCGCTCGGCAATCAGGTCCGTCAGCGTCTGCCGCAAATCCACCACCGCTACCGGGGTCGATACCGGTATTGGTACTGGTGTAGCTGGAGTCGACTTTACATCGGTCTGAATTTCCTGCTTTGTAATTTGTTCTTTCGTGGCGAATTCGAGCTGTTCCTTTGTGGTAAATTCAGACATGCCTGGACTCGTGGGTACGACCGGAACCGAATCAACCCGCTCACCTGAGTCCTTGTGTGAGCCTAAATACACTTGCATTATCTCCTGCTGATTTTCGAGAAACTGGCGCATGGTTTCCTGAAAACGCATGAATGCATGTGTCTTTACATCGCCAGTCATATTGCCAGGCACTCCGCCAGGCGGCAACGCTGCTGGAATCTCCGCGGGTGGTGGCACCGCATTGACTTGTCTCGACTCCTGGATGGGTTCTTGACTGGTTTCCTCCCCCGACGCTAGTTGAAATCTGGGATTGTCGTGACGGGGCGCCTGTTCTAATGGACGGATATAACTGCCATTTAGTAACCAGGTGTGAGCCGGAAAATTGTGCGGCGGCTGATTGGCAAGTTGGAATAGATCCAGCGTTTTCAGTTCTCTACCGATATAGAGGCGCTCCGGGTTTACCTGCACCCCGTGCGCTGCTAATTCACCCAGGGCACTCAAAAATGCACTGACATCATTGTTTGTTCCGGTATTTGTGGCAATAGCAACGTGTGGCCGATCACCTAAAATCTGCGCGGTCAATTTACTCAAAACCATACCCGGTCCGACTTCGACAAAGACGCGGGCGCCACCCTGATACATCTCCTTAATCTCTTCCTCGAAACGTACCGGCTGGATCAACTGTTGGGTCAAGGTTTGCCGGTATTGAGCGAAATCGTCCCCTGCGTAGGCTTTCGCGGAAACATTGCTGTAAACCGCCAACTCGGCAGCGGCAAACTCGTGCTCGTCCAGTACACCAGCAAAAGTTTCACTGGCAGGCTGCATGATAGGACTATGAAACGCACAGGCCACTGGCAGCGCAACCTGTGACAGGCCGGCCTCCTCGATGCGTTGCGCCACAGCGGCAAGCCCGGCTTCATTTCCACTGATGACGGTTTGACGCGGGCTGTTGAGATTAGCCAGCCAACACCCTTCGAGGCCCGACAGCAACGGTTTTACGGCCGTCTCGTCAGCAGCTACCGCCAACATCCCACCCAGATCCAGGTCACCGCTTTGCCGGGTCATCTGCATGATGGCATCCCCACGAAGCCAGGACATCCGGTAAAGCGAGGCCTCATCGATTGCGCCCGCGGCATGCAGGGCAACCAATTCCCCGTAACTGTGCCCGGCAACCATAGCGGGATTCAGCCCGAAGGATTTCAGCATACGCAACATCGCAACCGAACTAACCCCTAACGCCGGCTGTGCCACATCGGTAATCTTTAGTGATTCAAACGCATTTTTACGCTCTTCGTCGCTGAACATTGGTGGCGGAAATATTTTTGCGCTGAGTGATTCACCAGCATAGGCGTCGGGTAACAGCTGATCGGCCAGTTGGTAACCATCCAGAATTTCTTTAAATACGACTGTGAGGTCGCGCATCATGTTGGGCTTCTGGGAGCCTTGTCCAGGGAAGATAAAGGCGATCGGTGTATCGCTACCGAGAGGTTCCGGCGTGTAAAAAATTCCGCTCTGTTCAGACGTGTCACCAATTGACACCAGGGATTCCAGCGCATCCAGTTGTCCCGGCAAATCCGACAGGTTCTCGGCGACCAGGGTTGCACGCTGACTGCCATGGTTACGGACTGTCTGCTGATGCCACGTATAAGCCAGATCCGCCAGGTCGATGTCCACATCGTTAGCGATAACGGCCTTGACGGACTGTGCAAACAGGTTGATTCGCCTGGCAAGCGCCTCGCCTGAGTCAGCCACAAAAATGAACAGCTCTGCCGGTAAATTACGTGGTAGCGCGAGCTGATCCTTAACCGAGACCGTCGCCTGGTACTCCTCGAGTGTCGCGTGAAAGTTGGTGCCGCCAAAGCCGAACGCGGAAACTGAAGCACGCCTCGGATGCACCCCCTTAATCCAGGGTCGCAACTCACTGTTGATGTAAAGGGGTCCGTTATTCAACCCGCCCTGCGTATTTGGCTCCTTGACATGCAGCGTCGGAGGCAATACCTGGTGGCGCAATGACAGTGCTATCTTGATCAGGCCCGCTATCCCGGCGCTGCACTTGGTATGACCGATCATCGACTTGACGCTGCCGATAGCCACGCTCTTGTGCGGGGCGTCGCTCTCGTTCAGCAAGCTGGTCAGGGCAGTACTTTCGGTACGATCCCCCACCACCGTGCCGGTGCCATGGGCCTCGAACAGGCCGACCGTAGCCGGACTGTAGCGTGCCTGAGCATAAGCGCGCTGCAGGGTACGCAACTGGCCATCTTCACGCGGTGCAGTGAGGCCCTTCTGGCGGCCATCGGAACCACCTGCGACACCCTTGAGCACCGCATAGATCTTGTCGCCATCGCGTTCCGCATCGTCCAGTCGCTTGAGGATAATCGCGGCGTGGCCTTCACTGGTCACGATACCATCGGAATTAGCATCGAAGGTGCGCGAACGTCCAGAGGGAGATAACGCCCCGGTTTTACTAAAGCATAGATAACCGAATGGATTCTGAGTCGTGTCACAGCCCCCGGTTATCATCATATCAGCGGTACCAGCTGCCAACTCGCGACAGGCCAAATACAGAGAGGCCAGCGACGAGGCGCAAGCGGCATCAACGGTAAAATTAACCCCGCCAAAATCGAAACGGTTAGTTGCACGCCCCGTTACCACGTTCAACAAAATGCCGGCAAAACTATCTTCTGTCCATTCGGGCAGCTCGCTGAGCAGTTCCTTCTCCGCCGAATCGAAAAAACGCGGCAAGGCAGAGCGGACGATATAGTTTGATCCCAGTTCCGAGGCTCCGCCACCGACGCCGAAGATCACGCCGGTACGCTCCTTGTAGGGATTCGAATCCACATATCCCGCATCTTTCAGTGCCTGATCGATCAATTCGAGCGCAATCAATTGCATGGGCTCGATACTGGTCAAAGAGTTGGGGGGAATGCCATACTTGATCGGATCAAATGGGATGTCTTCGATAAATCCACCCCACTTGCTATAAATTTTATCATGCGCATCCCGATCCTCATCGAACCAGTACCGGTAGTCAAAGCGGTCCGCGGGCACTTCATCGATGCTGTCCCGGGCGTGAATGATATTGTCCCAGTAACTGTTCGCATCGTTGGCGCCACCCGGTAACAGGCAGGAGATTCCAACGATGGCAATATCCAGCGGGGGTGGCGCTTCGGGTAATTTTTCTTCAGCAGCACTCGCCTGCTTCGCGGACTGGTTCAATATGTCCTGCGCACCATTACAAACCTGCGCATGCAATTCGGCGATCGAAAAGACCTGGTTGTTGAGCGCCGCCACCTGGCCCAACATATAGATCCCTTCCTGCTGCTGAATGGCGTCATCCACCACTGTCAAATCGCTCTGCCGGGTTTGTTCGTTCGTGACCCGCTGCACACCCTTGGAAGCAATTCGCAGACGCCCAATGTTACGTTTGTCGAGTTCCTGACGTACCGCTTCACCATCGAGGCCCGATTGGCGCAGCTTGTTTTTCTCCGTGGCGAATTCGTGGTAAAAGTCTGTTGGCGCACAGCGAATCGCGTGTCCCGGTCCAGTTTCCGCTACAACCGAGTACTCGGTCTGCAGGGCGACTTGCTGAAAATTGTCAATAATGGCACCGGTTTCAACCACTTCTCGGGTAAAGATATAAGCGGTCCCCATCAGAGCACCCACCATGACACCCCTTTCAGCCAGCGGCAACGCCAGCGCAGATACCATGGCCGCGCTGACAGCATCGTGGATTCCGCCGGCAAACAAGACGCTGATCTTTTCCATCTCCGCTTTCGGCAGGCTGGATTCGAGCAGGACCTTGATCATGCTTTCCCATAGTACGAAACTCGCGCGTGGACCAACGTGCCCACCACACTCGTAGCCCTCAAAGACAAAATGACGGGCACCTTCCTGGAGATAAATATCCAGGATCGCCGGCGACGGGGCATGCAAGTAGGTTAAGGTGCCGAGGGCCTCGAGCCTGGCGGCCTGGTCCGGCCTACCACCCGAGATAATGGCGTAGGGTGGCCTGAACTCTTCGACCGCGGCCATTTGCGCCTTGTAGAGCTCCGGGTCGTTAAAACCGAGAACACCGACCCCCCAGGGGCGGCCACCCATCTGCTGAAAGGTCTGCTTCAGAGTCTCATGTGATCCAGCGCCCGACATCATCGCCAGTGCAATAAAGGGCAACCCCCCACCCTGTTCCACGGCTTCGCAAAAACCAGCGACATCGCTGACCCGGGTCATTGGACCCTGCACCAGCGGATAGCGGGTGTTGTGCAATTGTGCCAATGGGCTGTTCTCAGACAGCGAGGGATAATCGGCGACCTTCATGGTCTGCCGGGCCAGGTAATCTCTGAAGAGCATCATGGCGCGACCTACAGACTGGGCATGCTCTTTCCAGTCGGCTGCAAATACAGCGTCCTGTCCGAGGGCAATCAACCTGTCCTTTGCATTCGATGCCTTGAAACGAGCTTCGACCAGTTGTGCCCAACGATTGAAATCAAACGACGGCTGCGTGCCCTGACGCTCAATTTCAGCTTCAAGGGCAGGCAGAATTGTCATATTCGGAGTAGTGAGAAAACGCCAGTCGACCTGATCGCTTAATGCCAGCGTAGACGTTTCGCTACCATCTAACTTTTGCAGATCACGCGACAGATCATCGGTGAGCGGCGATTCCCGCAGCAGTGACAGCTGCCAGTCGAGAACCACGCCTGCGGCACCGGCAAACTTGCAGGCCAGAGCCGTGTTCCAGCTAATACCACCCCATACATAAACGGGAAGTTCGATCTGCAGCAACAGTCGTTGCATCAAGACAAAACTGCCTTCCCGACCTATCTTGCCCCCGGTCTCGGAGCCTTTACCAATGATAAAGTCGACACCCACCGTCACGCCCATCTCGGCTTCTTCCAGGGACGTGGCCACCAGGCCAATCCGGTTTCCTTGCTGGCGCCAGAATTCAACCACGCCTTTCAGATTTTGATCGCCATCGGGTAAAAGAATGACCAGGTTATCGAGTTGAATCAGCTCAGCCAGTAAGGCCTCACATGCACCCAGGCGGGCATGCACCAGGTAGCCTGTTTCGCCGCGTCCATTCTGCTGCAGCTGCTCCGTCACGTGTCGCAACTGCTTTTTATCGGACAAGTAAGTCAGATCCAGAACGCCAACGGCACCCGCACGTGAAGCAGCAACTGGCAGGCCCGGGTCCCAGGTACCCGGCAATGAAACTACAATCGTGTCGAAACTCATCCCCCATTCTCCTTGGCTATTATTAA
>JAAESG010000197.1 GCA_024229615.1 Gammaproteobacteria bacterium
ATCCCGGCGAGTCCCGCCATCGCCGCACCGAGCGCGAACACGACCATAAACAAACGATTGATGTTAATGCCCAACGCCTAGACCATGGTGCGATTCGATGCACCGGCTCGAATCAGCATACCGAGACGGGTTCTGGAAACCAGGAAATACAGAATGGCCGCGACCAGCAATCCCGCGAAAATTATCAACAGGCGATAAGTCGGCAGCACGAGGTTACCTAGCGTAAGCTGGCCATTGAGGGAGTCGGGCAACGGGATCGCCATACCCGAGGCACCCCAGAACAGGTGCACCAGGGTATCAAAAATGAGAATCATGCCGAATGTGACGAGTACGTGATCCAGATGATCCGAGCGGTAAAGCTTGCGTGCGATGAACCATTCCACCAACGCACCGACTGCAAATACGCCCAGCAGACCAATTATTACACCCAGTAAAAAAGAACCGGTGTAGGCAACGATGGTGCCACAGAAATAAGCTCCGATCATGTAAAAGGAACCGTGCGACAGATTGATAAAGTCCATGATTCCGAAAATCAGCGTCAAACCGGAAGCGAGCAGGAACAACAACAGCCCGAGCTGCAGTCCGTTCAGCAATTGTGTTATCAACAAGTTCCAGTCCATGCAACCGGCCTAGAAAAGAATATCGGTGGAAAAAAGCGCCCGGATCCCGTGGAATCCAGGCGCCTTCGCTCAGATTACATCTTGCACTGTTTAGCGTAGGGGTCCTGGTGATTGGTCAGCACAGCTGACACGATCTTGGTGGTCCAGCGGCCCTGGCCGTCCTCGACGACTTCGCGCAGGTAGAAATTCTGAATCGGCATGTGGTTGTTGCCATAGGTATACTTGCCGCGCACCGAATCGAAATCGGCTTCCATCAGCGCCGCCCGCAACGCATCTTTGTCCTTCAGGTTGCCACCGACTTTTTCGACCGCGCTCTTGATCAGCATGATCGAGTCATAAGCCTGAGCGCCGTAGAATGCCGGGTACCGGCCGTGCTTTTCCAGATAATCACCCACGAAGCGCTGGTTGGCGGCATTCAGTATGTCGGGGGACCATTGCTGGGTATTCTTCGATCCCAACACGCCGGAAAGGCCCGCCTTTTGTAGCTTCGGCAACGCGATCGAATCGACGGTGAACACCGAGTAGAGGTCCATCTTGCCCTGCAGGCCGGCCTGCTGGTATTGCTTGATGAATGCACCGCCGGCCTTGCCCGGGTAGAAAACGAATATCGCCTCGGCGCCCGATGACTTGGCCTTGGCCAGTTCGGCGGAAAAATCGAGCTGGGCATCGGCACCCCATTTGGTCAGGTCCTTACCCAAAACCTCGCCCTTGAAGGTAGATTCGACACCACGCACCATGTCCTTGCCGGCGGCATAGTTCGGCGCCATGACGTAGATCGTCTTGACGCCTTTCTGGTTCAGGTGCTCACCCAGCGCGATTGGCGTCTGATCGTTCTGCCACGAGGTCGAAAAGAAATTTGGATGACATCGCTTGCCTGCCATCTGCGACGGCCCGGCATTGGCGCTGATCAGGAACTTGTCCGCGTCGAGTACCGATTTGGCCGACGCCAGCAACACGTGCGACCAGATGTAACCGGCGACAAAATCGACATCGTCCTTCTTGACCAGCTTGTCGGTCTTCTGCTTGCCGACATCGGGCTTGAAAGCGTCGTCTTCCATGATCAGTTCGACATCGAGGTTACCCATCTTGCCGCCAATGTGCTCCATCGCCAGCTCAACCGAATTCTTCATGTCTTCGCCGATGACGGCCGCCCCGGTGGTCAACGTGGTGACAAAGCCGATTTTAACGCTTGCGGCCTGTGCGACTCCGGTCACGACTATCGCGCTCGCGATTAAAACGGTACGTATTATTTTAATTAACATTATTCTCTCCTCTGGAGTTCATTTACCAATCGATGGCCGTCGCCATCCGTTTCTCACACAGGCACTCATATGCCCTTTATATAAAAATTCTAAATCGAGTATCCCGTGATATCCACAATATCTCAGTCGATCTATACAAAAGCTGAACGGCGAGTTTTATCGCCCGATAACCCCCTCATGTCAAGCGTATTTCTCCGTCTTAGCCGAAGTTTCGGTCAGAGTATTAGCCCGGCGGAACTCAGTTGTCACACGAATCAGTTCCTGCGCCTGATCACGATGTGCCGAGTGACCGCAATCCGCCAATTCCACGATTTCGGCATGCGTGACCCGACGTGCAATGCCACGAATCCGCTCAAGAGTACCATATTCATCATCAAGCCCTTGCACAGCAAGCAACGGGCAATGGATACTCACAATCTCGGCTTCGATCGACAAGTGACTGCCGAGCACACAACACCGCGAGTTCGTTTCCAGCCTGATGGGTCGGATCGTCGAAGCGGGTGAATTCGCCAACTGGATTGTGCCTCCGGTGATTGGCATCAGCCGTCAATCGACCGATCTCGAATAGGTACGTTTCAACTGATGCGATTGTCATGCCTAGGCTTGACCGCGGCATCCAGAAACAGGACGATGACATATTACTGGATCCCGTGGTCGAACCACGGGATGACAGGCTCAAAACCGAGGAGAGTCAGATGGAGGCTTTAGCCACAGATATCATCAATCAACACCTGATTGACCCCGAGATTTGCATTCACCGCAATACCTGCGAAGCAACCTGGCCGATCGACACGGTAACCCACAACGATGACAACCACGTCGTCGATGTCGAGAAATACGATTCGTACATGGCTTGCATTCCGCCATGCCCGACCGGCGCGATCGATAACCGGCGTCGCGAGGCACGGGCCAGTGCTTACGGTATAAACGAACAATTCGAATGGGAAGAATTGCCTGAAGAACTGAACGAGGAACAACTGACACAGGCTGGTGTTAACCTTGAGCAGGAGATCGTCAGCCCCGAACCCGTCATACTCAGTCAGGATCCTGCAGATACCGCTGGCTTCAATGCCGCTCAATTTAACGCCAGCTTGCCTCCCTGGTCGGCAGCTCATGCTTATACCAACCTGTACGGCCCCCTCGCGGAAAGGAAGTTCATCAGCGCTACCATGGTCGGTAACTTCCGTGTAACCGAGATCGATCGCGAGTATGACACCCGCCACATCTTGCCTGATTTCGGTACGATTCCGTTTCCGGTACTCGAGGGCCAGTCAATCGGTATCATCCCGTCAGAAACCGATGGCAGTGGCAAGTTTGAAGGCGGTAAACTGATGTTATTTTTTGGCGAGCGTAGCAAGGAAGAGTTACCCTACTTCGGTCCACTGCAAAACCTGCCGAAGGATTTCATCGACATCAACCTCGCATTTGCACGAGTTCCGGATCA